>NZ_JBXAPF010000012.1:0-130613 GCF_058803665.1 Lysinibacillus sp. GW821-FHT14F06 | reverse complement strand
TTCATTGTTTATTCAGCTCCTTCATGATCATTTGGATGATGCGCTCATCTACGCCATTGAAGAAGGAGATTTCAATACCAATTGTTTTAATGATACAGCTTGGTTCAGAAGAAACTTGCGTTGAACTGATAAAAGAATATTTGTCCGTGATGGAATCCAGTGTCACAGGGACGATTGTTAGTTTAGTAGTTGACATAAAGAAGCACCCCCATTAATTGATACGTCTATCGTACCGGAGGTGCCTAGTTATTTATATGCGTTATTTGAATACGGGCTTACCTTTTAATTATCTTATCATTTAAAGAAATGCAATAGTGATATCCTTGAGATTTTTTGTGATGAATAGTAAAAGACCAGGTGCACAACAATCTGTGATCACCTGGCCTTTTTATGCGTGTTCGTTTGTTTACCTTGACAAAGATAGCATAACACATCTTCCTAAACAAATTCTGAACAAATAAATTATATGTACTGAGTATATTATTGTGATGTTTAAAAATCAATTTTACCCTAAAACATCACTGTGTTTTGTTGAATATCGATCTCAAATTAAGGGTTCATCCATTCCATGATTGAATTACTTGTACTTTTTAAAAGAACAAGATACTTTAAAAATATTGATTATACAGCGTTTTACACTTTATAAAGTCGATGATCATTAAATGACCCTTTAGTTCTTTAAGCTAAAAAAGTAATGACTAATTGATTTCCTATTAGCTCAAACATTGACTTTATAATTAAGTGATAACTCATCTCCTGGTAAGCCTCTTATTCCCCAATTATGTCTTGGGGTTTCAAAAATTGTAATTTCAACATCTTGAGGATGTATATTTAATTGGTTATTTATCCGTTCAAATAATAGCTTTAGTAATTGTTTTTTAGCCTCAATCGTTCGACCTTCAAACATACTAATTTCAATTATGATATATGATTCAGTTCTTTCACTTGCAAAATAAAAATCCTCTTTATCCATAGGAAAAAAGCGGTAGAATTTCTTATCGGAAGGATATTCAAGTGCATCCATCATACAAGAATGAATAATATTCGATAATGTTTTCTTAATAGGATTTAAGCTGTCCTTAACACCATAGATTTTAATTTGTCCCATTTTATTTCACCTCTCTCGTCTTAATTAGGTACCAATAAATCCTATTCTATAAAGAGATTTAAAATCCCTCCTGTTTTGTTATTTTAATAACCATAACCTATTAAATTGGATATTATTTTTCCATTCTACAAAGTTGTAATTTTATTTAAAAATTTTCTCAACATTACGGAGTTCGATAATGTTGCCTGTACATTACTCTAATAATTTTTTCCTATTATTTCATGTCTTCTTTCTTATGCCTATATAATCGATCTACTACTGTATTAATTATAGTAACAACTACTAATAATAAGGAGAATTTCCAGATAAAATTCAAATTGAAATCTTCAATCATATAGATGAAGAGACCCACAGTTACTCCCATTAATAAGGCTCTAATGTGCACACTCATCAAAAATCACCTTTTCTAATAGCGCTAAATTTTCAATTACTTATTACTTATAACATATAAAATTATAGTATCTTTGCTAAATCATAATGAACAAAACATTAACGATGATGCTCGAAATGAATCACCAATAATTCCAAAACTCTTTATACGAATACTAGACTAATATCAAATGATACCTAGCCTTAAAATTAATTACTAATTATGTAATACAAAGTGAAGCATGATAACATTCACACATATCTTCAATTCTACATTTCTATCAATTAATTGTGCTTTTCTGAAATCTATAAGTTCCTTTTCTTCCACACTAATAATCTTTGCTAAACTTTCGGTAGTTAGCCTATAATTCGATAACAGATCATTTAATATTAAGGTTACTCTTTCTTTTGCATCAAAGCTTTCAAATCCGGAATTTAACATAGTCATTTTATTCTCAATTTTTTCTTGTTGTTCATGCGTAATATTACCTTTATGATTCAATAAATCTTCCAACTCATTTATAGATAAATCTAATATTTTAGAAAGTTGTTGATGATTGAAGTTAAATTTCTCAGCTAATTCATGAATTTCTTCGTTAAGATAATCAAATTGTGATGAGTTAGAAATAAAAGATACTTCTACTCTATCTCTAAATTTCCCCAATATTTATACCTCCATATTCTAATTAAATATGTATTAACTTGATATTCCAATATACATTATTATTCCATTAAATAAATAATTTATACAAATAAATACTATTCAAAATGTAGAATTTATTGCATATAGATCATAAATTTAAATGGATTATTAAAAATTCATCATCAAGTTTTAAAACTACACTTAAATAGATTGTTATATTCCTTCAATGTAAAAGCCCTCCACATTTTTTGTGGAAGGCAAAATTCCCAAGCATTCGTGAATTTTTTTAAACTCTCAACTAACTGACCAAATAAAATGCAGATGCTATTGATTCACTTACCTATAAGAGTCATGTGTAGGATGAAATAAATCTTCTTCTGCTTTTCTAACAACTGAAAAATTCTCCACATTGTAGTGACCGTGGAGCGTATTATTGTGATGTTTAATAATTTGCTCTGCCCTTAAAACATCACTGTCAGTTGTTGAATGTCCATCCCCGACTAATGTAACGTCCATTCCCTTAATTGTTGCTGTTCTTACTGCACTATCAATACAATGCTGTGTGGAGCAGCCCATCACAACAATATGTTCCGTTTTTAGAGATTGCAGGTATTCTAGAAGTTTTGTACCATAGAAGCAATTGGTAGCCATTTTATCGAAGTGTTTTACATGGCTAGGTACATTTATGCCACTATGAATTTCGAACCCTTCGCCAATACCTCCCGCAACGTCAAGATCCCTAATAAATACTATTGGAATATTTGCTTCCAATGCTTTGTCAATCACAAGGTTAATATTATGGATTAGCTGATTTTTTTGATATACAGCCTTTTCTTCATGATTCCCATCTAATAAGGATTGTTGGACATCAATAATTAATAATACTTGTTTCAAACGATTTTCCCCTTTCAAATTGAGGAAAACGCTTTAGTTATCAGTTAAACGTCTTCCCCTTTTTATACACGTTACTATTATTTTTGATTACCATAATATCTCCCCCTCGATTCAGATTCTTTCAAGCATGGAAATTTTATCATAAAATTCTAACAAAAGAAACTCCCCACCCAAAACGCTTTTGAAGGAGTGTATTTACTTGAAGAAAAGTGAATCCAGTTTAACTTCATTAATCGCAGCATTTAGCAAAGCCTATCAAAGTCAATTTGATATCCCCCAAATTTTTGATGACTATCTTGCAAAAGATTTAATTACGCAGCTTGAATTTAACTTCTTTCAGCAGAAGTCTCCCACCTCTATAGATGGTGAAGCTACTTTTCAGCGGGTGTCCAAACACCCGCTGAAATAGAGGAACTCAGGCTAAGATCTTCCCATCCTGTGAAAACGCCTGAGTGACCAACATCGTGTTGGCCCAAAGCCTCCAGCGGATGTCACGGAATCGGAAAGGAGTTAATAAAGGATGTTAGCCAAAAATCATCGCATCCATGCGATAACGGCTAACTGACCTGCATCACGCAGGCCTAAGCACAAAGCCGATTCCGGACGCAATTATGCCAAGGCATAATTGATAAATATCCAAGAGAATATGGTACAAGGCATACAATTCTTTAACAAAGATATAGCAGAAAGTTTAAAGGGAGATGCCGAAGAGCTCCTAAAATGGATTGTCCAAGTACAACTTTCCCCTACTCCATTAGCCCGTGCTTCGTATTGCGAAAAAGTTCTATTAAATGAAATTAGATTGGGCGTACAGCAATATGTTATTCTCGGAGCAGGTTTAGATACTTTTTGTTTAAGACATCCAGATTTAGAAAGCACCTTGGAAATCTTTGAAATAGATCATCCTGCAACTCAGGAATTTAAAAAGAATAAATTAGATTCTACTAATTTCAAGCTACCTAATAATCTTCATTTTGTAGCAATGGATTTTACAAAGGAATTTTCTTATCAGCGTCTAATAGATAGTGGCTTTAACAACAAGAAAACTTTCTTTAGCCTCTTAGGAGTTTTGTATTATTTAACAAAAGGGGAAATCTCAAACTTGTTCAATCATTTGTTTGCATATATACCTTCAGGCAGCTCAATCGTAATGGATTATGCAGATGAAAACTTATTTCATGAAGAAGGGATTTCTAATCGAGTAAGCAATATGGTAAAAATGGCAGCCGCAAGTAGTGAACCTATGAAGTCATGCTTTACTTTTCATGAAATGGAGATGCTCTTAGAAAAATCAAATCTACTAATTTATGAGCATTTATCCCCTAAAGCTGTACAAAATCTTTATTTCAATAAACGTGGGGATTATCTAACAGCCTTTGAATCGATACACTATATTCATGCAGTAAAAAAGTAACACTATAGGATAGCATGTTGATTTTGAAATGGTAATTATATTTGAGAGAGAAGTTATTTTTGCGTTTTCTAATAAATTTAAAGTAATTTCTAGAAATTTTTATTTTATTTCTCAGGCAATTAACTATACAAAAATAACGTTATTCTCATATTACTAGTAATGTAAGCTGGTTTAGTCTTACACCTCCGAGCTTTGTTACTATGGGTCATTTATAAAAATAAGTGACCCACTTTAATGAATTTCCTCGAAAGTATAGATGCTCCTTCACTCTCTCAACGATTTTACTGTCACTATATTTTTAAATCTTATAGCTACCCTCCATTTTAATCGCCTTTAACTACCTATCCTCGCTTACAGAAATAATCGTGCTTCCAAAAACAAGCCATTTTCTACAATAGAATTTTGATTATTTCTACTTAAATTTGCTTATCCTTATAGAGATATGAATTCTACATTGCAGTTTAACTGGAGGTGCCTAACATAAAGTACTCACTGTCCTTACTTCTATTAGTGCTACTCATTCTTTTGTTAGGTGGTTGTTGGAGTAAACGAGAGTTAAATGAATTAGCAATTGTAGCTGCAGTAGGTGTTGATCGAGTGAATGAACAATATGAAATCTCCGTACAGATTGTTAATCCTGGACAAGTAGCATCAAAAAAAGCTACTAGTCAATCCCCCGTCATCACTTATCATGCTACAGGAAAATCTTTATTCGAGGCTATAAGAAAGCTGACCACTTTAACACCAAGAAAGCCATACTATGCACATGCTCAAATTATCATTATTGGAGAAGAATTGGCTGAGGAGGGCATGAATAATATATTGGATTTATTTCAAAGAGACCCTGAGGGTAGAAGTGAATTCAATATTTTAATCGCCCGCGATACGACGGCCAAAGAGGTAATAAGTATTTTAACGCCCTTAGAAGATATCCCTGCTAAGAATATACTAAATGCACTGAAAAGTTCAGAAAAAGCATTAGGGTCAACAGACTCTGTTATTTTAGACGATTTAATCAATTCATTAAGCGGTAAAGGAAATAGTGCCGTTTTATCAACGATTGAATTGCATGGAGACAGTGCAATCGGGAATACGCAAACAAATGTAGAGCGAATACAAAATCCTGCAATTCTAAAATTTGGTGATTTAGCTTTATTTAAGGACTATAAACTAATAGGCTTTTTAACAATGGGGGAAAGCAAAAGTTATAACTATATGAATAATCATATTAAGAGTACGTTTGAAATATTAGCTTGCCCTGAAAAAGGAAAGCTCACTACTGAAGTAACAAATTCAAAAGCTAAAATAACAGGAAGAGTACAGCATGGTCAACCTAAAATTAATATAAAGCTGGTCGTTGAGCAAAATGTTGCAGATGTAAATTGTATGATTGATTTAACAAAACCACAAAACATTACCGCCTTGAATAAAATTACAAGTGAATCAATTAAGAACGGATTAGAGCAAACACTCGATACACTGCAAAAAACGTACAAAGTAGATGCTTTACAATTTGGTGAAATCCTCTATCGTCAGGACTACAAGGGATGGAACAAAATCAAAGATAATTGGGTATCCTTATTTCCTAATATAGATGTTAAAGTACAAGTCACTGTGAAAACACAAGGGATTGGTACTAGTTTAAATAAAGACTTACAAAAATCTAGTTAAAGGTATTTTTTAAAAGTACTGCTGTAAAAAATCCGCTTCGCTATGCATAGATATTGCGAAGCGGCAACAAGGAACTAAAATGTGAAATTTAGTACCTCCTTTACAGATTGAAAATTATTAATCACTATATCTAAACGTTTTTATTGAAATTAATAATGTGAAAACAAGACATAGTAATAAAAGCAGTAAGGACTCTCCCCAAACGCCATAATTATTTTGAAATGCGCCTTGAATTCCTCTCAAAAACCATTCAAATGGATTTACCCTACTAATAAACTGTACAATACTCGGTGCCTTTTCCATTGTAAAAAATGCATTACTGCATAATAACATTGGCAACATCATGACATTTGCTGTCATACTTAAATGTCCTTCATTTTTTACAAGACTAGATACAAAAAAGCTTAAAAATACAAAAGCTAATGAAGCAATTAATATAACGGGTGTCATATAAAAAAGTGAACTGAAGGTAAAAGTTAGTTGATGAATTACTAAAGAAAATAAAAAAACGATGTAGGATAGGATAATGGCAATTAATGCCCATGAGCTTGAGACACTGACAATATATTTCCATAGAGGAAGTGGTGTCGCATGTAATAAATGATAAACTCCTCTCCTTCTTTGTGATAATGTAATAAATGCAGTCGTCATAAATGAGTAAAAAAATACACTTATAGCAACCATTCCCTCTGTATAATTCTCTGCTATGCTTGGTAAGAAAATTTTTAAAGCAAGGATAGCAGTACATGGCATAAATATAGACCAAAACAGTAAATACATATCTTTTATGCTGGATTTAAGATTCAAAAAGAAAATCGTTTTCATTCTCTCGCTCCTCACTTCGTTAATTCAAAAAATAAATCTTCTAAATGATGTGTTTGATATTTTTCCATTAAATGACTGATAGAACCATTTGCAATGATGTTCCCCTGATGCATCATTAAAATTCTATCAGCTACATTCATGACCTCCAACATATCATGAGACGAAAATAACACAGTAACACCTTGCTCTTTTAGTCCTTTAATGATTTGTTGAATTTCCTTTTGCCCTTTTGGATCTAATCCTGCAGAGGGCTCATCTAAAATGACTAGTTTTGGATTATGCAGGGTTGTCACGATAATCGCTAGTCTTTTTTGTTGCCCTAATGATAGTTTAATAGCCGATGTTTTTTTTACTTTCAATAAATCAAAGGTAGCCAGTTTTTCATCCATTGCATTACTGGAAAGTGAAACTCCGTAGAATGCGGCAAATAATTTGATATTATCCTCCACTGTGTAACCCTCAAAGAATGGGGTCGATTGGAGTTGGGTCCCTATCTCCTTTTTAAAATCAGATTTCCAATACTCTATTGTCCCACTATCTTGCGGCACAATACCAAGAAGCATGCTGATTGTAGTTGTTTTTCCGGCACCATTTGAGCCTATAAGTGCAACTATTTCACCTTCTTCAATATCAAAATTTATATGATTGACAACACAATTTGTTTTATAGCATTTTGTTAAATGATTTGTAGATATTAACTTTGTCATAAATTCTCTCCTTAATTAACATTGTATATTCAAAGTTGAATATATGGGTAATTTTTAACTCCCTCATTCGAGAGAGTTTTCTTTTTCCATAATATCAATAGCCTGTATGACAAATTTTAATTGAACATTTACAACTTCTAGCATATGATCAAACGCCAGTTGAGTTAATGCTGGTAGATCCCCTTGCATAGCAAGCTGTTTTGCCTCATACCCAGCTTGAATTGCCTTTTCTTCCTTTTCTAAAATCTTTTTATGCTTTTCTAAAGCCTCTACCGCTCTTGTTTTAGGAAGCTTAAATGCAAACGATATACCTGAATATAGAGTTGTTGGATACACTACAGAAGATTTTTCAAGAGCCTCAATAATTAATTCTTGCTCATATTCTTTTCCTTTGTCAGTAATTTGGTAGATTGCCTTTTGCCTATGACCTGTCGATTCAATACTAGCTACCTCTATATAACCATCTTTTTCAAGCTTTTTTAAAGCATTATAGATAGAGCCAATTAGCACTCCACCCCAACGCTCCGCATCACTCAATTCAAGCATTGTTTTAATATCATAGCCAGTCATAGGTTTTAGTCCTAACATTGCAAGTACTAATAATTTTGTCATAATAATCACCTTTTTATATTCAACGTTGAATAAGTTGAATATAACGATTTTTTATTTTTATGTCAATAGGCTTTTTTTAAAAGATGTCGCTGAAAAAGCTCGCCCCTAATGTAGGACATATCCAATGAAGTCTATAGCAATAATTTCTTGCTACAGTCTTTCTTTCGTAAAGATCTAAACCTCGCCATTAATTTAGAAACCTGCTATGGTTCGGTAAAGCGATTTGTTCGAATTCAGTAGCCAGCTTATGCAAATTTTTTGTAAGCTCTTCGCCCTTCATGGGTAACCCATGTCCTGTCACTGCAACTAAAGGCTTTAATGCCTCTAATTTTTTGATGGATTCCCAAGCAGCTGGCCAATCTGTCGTAAAATAGCGTGGAGGTCCACTTATTTCTTTTTTCTGTAATAAAACCTTATAGAGTGATTCCTGCTTTACCGTAACAAATGCATCCCCAGCAATCAATACTCGATCGGCCTCACGAAACAAGGAAATATGCCCTGGTGTATGTCCTGGCGTGTGAATCCAGCGAAAACCATACATAAATGGTACACTACCATCCAATGGAAGCTGCTGAATATGATCTCCTAAATTGATGGCTTCATTTGGAAAAATAGATGATATCTTTGCAATTAAGCCGCCATCCACGGTAGGATCTGCTTCTGGATAATTATCTTTCCCAGTTAGAAAAGGTAGTTCAAGAGCATGCGCATAGACTGGCATACCCCAATGATCAATTAAATCAATAATCGCACCAACATGATCAAAATGACCATGGGTTAAAATTAATGCTTTCGGTTGACAATTTGCACCAAATCTCTTCTCGGCAATAGCAATGATTTCATGAGCACTTTTTGGCATACCAGCATCAATTAAAACAAATTCCTGCTTATAAGGATCTCCATAAAGTGTAATATTAACAATTTGAATCGTTTGTTGATAAAGATCAGATAGAACTTCAATACCATCTCCACTCCATATAGAAGTTGCTGGTATATATTTATAATCCCCACCATAATTCATATCCTTTTGCATATTAAACCTACTTTCTTCATTGAATTGTATATCCTTATTTTCCCTTCCAACAGCAAAAATATTGCAAGAAATAACTGGATAAAATAAAACATCTACAAGTCCTTAGTGGATACTTCCACTAAAAATCGAGCAGATTTTAAAAAAGTTTTAACTGTTAATTATCATTTATGAATAGCTTCAAAGGTATCTACTTAGTTCTTCATCAATATTAACCTTATTTTTTTTCATCAGTATTAATCCCATCGTTTTTATTGTAATAATGATCTACCTAATAAATTACAATATTCTTAACATCTTCGTTCAAAAATTTTTTATTTAACAGGTATTTTATTAACTTCATTCAATATCTTACGTTAAAGAAGCTTTTTCGTTTGAGCATGAATCAATTACCATCTGGATTCCTCTTATTTTACATTTTCTTGTTATTTAACTAACGCACCTGATAGTTCAAAGAAAACAACTTAAATCTTTATCTTTCTCCCTATACTCCTATATCAATTGAAACGCAAACTTTAAACCTACAGGGATAGTTAACCAAAGCAGTGAGTTCTTCTGCAAAAAACTAAGAAATAAATAATGCAACTAAACCACTAGATATAATATTACCCATAACTAAAATTGATTTTGAACCTCCCCCTTCCTTTTGTGTTATTCACCAGTAGATTTACATATTATTCTTTAATAATATTCTATTTAAAATTCTTTTTGGATAAAATCTTCTTTTCCAACCAAATTTTTAAGCTTGGTCTTATATATATTTCTGCGTGAATATCATATTCATGTGACTGTATGTACAACATATTTTCAGCTGTGATGAAGTCAGCTACACTTTAAATATATCGTGTTAAAATAGACATAAAAAACTCTATATTTACATGATATACTAATTTTGTAAGTATCAATTGTAAAAAGAAAGAGGGATTTTATATGTCCAAAAACAAGCTATTTATTAAGGATGTTTCAGAAAAGGATGTAAAATTTTCCGTAATAATCCCCGCCCACAACGAAGAAAAGTATATAGGGGAATGCCTAGAATCAATTGCAAAGGCTTCACAACATTATAAAGATCAAGTTGAAGTGATCGTTGTACTAAATCGTTGTACCGATAGAACAGAGGAAATTGCTAAGTCATACAATTGTGTGACATTGGAAAATAACGATAAAAATTTATCCAAAATTAGAAATGCAGGAGCTGCACTAGCAAAAGGGGAAATCCTGATTACAATTGATGCTGATACTCGAATGACAGAACACTTGTTATCAGAAGTTGAAAAGCACTTAGCATCTAATCAATACATTGGTGGAGGTGTGAACGGAAATTTCGAAAGAATTTCCCTGGGAATAATTGTTTCAACTATGCTATTGATTGTACCTTTATTGTTTAAATATGGATTTATTTCTGTAGGGATTTTTTGGTGCTATAAAAAAGACTTTCAGGAAATTAAAGGTTTTAACGAAAAGATGCTTATGGCAGAAGATGCTGACTTTGCAAAGCGATTAAAACAATGGGGTAAGTTAAATGGGAAAAAATATGGGACAATTAAGAATGGAATGATCACTTCTTGCAGGCGATTTGACCATTATGGGGACTGGATTTTACTTAAACGACCTGGTATGATTTTAGCTTATCTAAGGGGCAATAATGATAAGGCTGCTAATGAAGCCTATTATGACGATCAAGCAAGATGATAGTAAAGTAAACTCAATTGCTTATATTAAAGACAATAAAACAGATAACTAAGTTGGGTTGTCTGTTTTTTTCTATGTACTTTTCATCCCAGATTCTCTAAAACGAAATATAAATTAGATCAATGCCTCAATCTTTTAGATTTTATCAAACGAGATGTCATTCCAGCGTTACTAGAAAAAGTGATAAACCCATTTGCCAATAAGCTTCCTTTAACTAAAGATGGGTGTTGTGAAGAAACCGTTCTTATTGGTAAAAAATAATTACTTTTTTATTGAAGTGAAATTTGTGGAAATATATCCCTATCCTGCTTATCACTATCCTAATCAAAAATAATAAAAATTTATACAAAAAGCCCAGGCTTATCAAGCTTATTGAGTACCTGGGCTTTGGTGTATAGTTGAGGAATGGTGCATCTTACCCCTTTGTGCAGAAGGGAAAAGTTGCACCTGAATTATTATATCAATTCAAGTATTGAGTCAGTATCCAACAAATGGTTTAAAAAGAAATTTAATCACATAGAATTGGATAATATACATTTTTAACTAATATTATCCAATTATTTAAAAATCTTTAATTACACTTACCTGCACCCGTTTCTTATTATGACTACTCCTAACTTAAAAATAGAAAAAATTAAGACCACCCCTTCGAAGTGATCTTTTATGGTTTATTTAAATTAAAGCCCTCATTATCCAAACGCCAAATTATTATAAATATTGGAGAATTAAATGATATAAAGCTATGGAAAGTCCTAAAATACTCGCTTTCATTTTAGATGGATGATTTCTTTTACTACGAAACAAGTACAAAAAGACTACTATAAATCCTAAGGGAATCCATAGCTGAAAGACCCCTTCTTTTGTACCGAAAGAAAAAATTGGAGTAATATAAGTACTAATTAGAAAGTAAAAGAAAATCGTAAAACGTCTTGTTTCTAATTGCTTGCTCCACCTTACTAAACAGAGAATAATAATGATTGCGATAATCGTAATATGTAAAGGAGGTAGAACGATAGTAACATCTCCAAATCCGAATTCCATTCTGCATTGTCCTCCTTTCATTATTATTATTTATCATTAAGATTTGTATTTTCCTTATGAAGTCATATTTTCTACTATAAATATCATTTTACCTTATTCCTACTTCACTACTCTGCACCGTTTTCTTGCTTAGTTATTGAAAAAACCTATTTTTTAAAAAGTTCTATGATTTTGTTCAAATTCTTCTCTTGTCATTCCGTAGCAAATACCATCATAATATGCACCTTTAGTGAAAATGTTTTTTCTTAGTTGCCCCTCTTTCATGAAACCTAACTTTTCATGTAGGCGTATGGATGGCTTATTGAAAGAGTAAACAGTTGCATTAACTTTTTGATATGTACGCTCTGAAAAGTAAAAGCGAAGTACCATAAGAATCATTTCTTTCGCATATCCCTTACCTCTGTATGGCTCAAATACCGCTAAATAATAATCAAAATTACCATTTTTTAAATCACAGTCAAATGTTTCGATTATTCCAACAATATTATTGTCTCTATCTACAGCAATAAAACGGAACTCATCATCTTCTTCAGAAAATTGTTCTGCTACCCACTCCTTCATCTTATCAACAGATCGAGGAAAATATATTGAATCCATATTTCGTAAAATTTCATCATCTAAAAAATCAAAAATAACAATGTCCTCTGGTTGTATCGCTCTTAGTGTAAGTTTTTGTCCTTTCCAAAAGCTAGCAGTCATTTAATATTCCTCCATTACTTTATAATAATTAAAATAAAAGTATTTATTGGTTTATATAACCATTTCTTTCTTACGTAATATGTTCATTAATAGTTTCATCAAAATTTTTTCATTACATTAAACTACTATTCCAATTATTTTCTATATTTTACTCAATAGACCTTATTTGCCCTACGCCAAATATTACTCTATTTATATATAGCACATTTCAATATTATGTTTGCAATAGTGAAAAAATAAAGGAAGCTAATAAAAATAATTTAATCCCAAAATTACTAAAAAATGATTTTTACAGTTGAGGAAATTAAGCTGTAATGAATGATTCTTAAATACAATAATTTCAAGCAAAAAAGCTAATCCCTTTTATGGTCGAAATTAGCTTGTGATGATTTTTTTAATTAAATGACCTTTTGTAAATTTCCCCTATTGTATCTCTAACAGTTTATTTATGTTAATACATCAAATTCTTACAATGAATCAATACTTAATAAATGACTGGGTCTCACAAAAAAGCCCCAGACTCAAAATTAATTGAGTTCAGGGCTTTATAAAATAAGGGAGTCAACAATTATAAACCATCAATGTGGTACCCAAGTCAAGGACAAACTAAAAAAAGAGATTAAGTAGCTAAGAAATGGTTTCTGTATTGCACAGGAGCCATCCTTTTTAGATTCCATTGATAACGATAATTATTGTAATAGACCATGTAGTGATTGATTTTGGCTTTTAGTTCCTCAAAGTGTCTTTTAAGGAGCTAAAGTCTACTTCGTCTTTAAAATGACCGAAAAACGATTCCTGTGGCGCATTGTCCCAACAGTTTCCTCGGCGTGACATCGATTGACCTAGGCCATGTTTTTTTAAGAGCGTTTGATAGCGTGGGCTTGTATAGTGAACCCCTTGATCTGAATGGATAAAGGCCTCTGGATGAAGCTGAATGCGCTTATTACTGATCAATTTTTCAATCGTTTCCGTAGCGATTTCGAACGTGATTCGGTCTGAGACATGGTACGCTAAAATTTCGTTCGTCGAGGCACCTTTTATCGTCGACAAATAAGCCATACACTTTCCGTTATATGGCACATAGCTGATGTCCGTTAATAATACTTTCCCAGGGATACCTTGCTTAAATTCACGATTTAATTTATTTGGCACAACACGATGTTCCTTCGTTGCTTTCGCCATTTGTTTATATGGATTCGGTTTACGATGTGGGCAGACAATCCCGTACTTGCGCATAATACGCTTCAGAAGGTACAACATCCGAAATAAGAAAACCGCAATCCAGGCGGAATAAAGGATTGTTGACCAAACATTTAATCAAATCCTTGATCGTTGGAATGCGTTCGACAATACGAATAAAGAGTGACTGTATCATCGCACCGTAATTTAATTCGCGTGGAGCGCTGCGTAACGATCTTTTTGAAAATAGCTGAAAAATGGGCTGCACATCATAAGTGGCGAAAATGGCATCAAAACAACGAGAACTTACAATTTTCAATAATTCTTGGATGTGTTTTACAATAGTCATAGGGCATTCACCTCGTTCAGTACGGTTTAGTTTGGTCGCTACCATTATACCGAATTTTGGGAGGTGCCCGTTTTTTATTGGTTTAGAACCCTTGAGATTTAAGTGATTAGAATTATGAGATTAACTAAAATAATAAATATTTGAAAGTACTGAATAAAATAGTTTAAAGATGAATCAATCATAAGTGATTCGCGACACTCTTAATAAAAACTATTGTAGAATCATAATACCTATGCACCAAAATGGAATTGGTAACAACAATTGTATAACTATACATATTGCACATATTTTTAAACTTTTCTGAGATATGGATTTATCTCTAACTAAATAATAGATATAAACAATAATATTTGATAAGGCGGCTATGATTGCTGCTCTCATATAAAGATCTAGGTCATCGCTGTAACCAAATAATGACCCAATGACTAATACTGAGAAATAAACAATTGTAAATAGTATACCTATAGTAATATTAAATATTGTATATACTTTCATAGCATCCTCCCCAAAACCTACTGTTCAAATTCATGAAGATGGAATTGTATAATTCCATGTGCATTGAAAGAATAGTCTAGAGCTTCTTCACCTGCATCTATTAAATCACCTAACTTGTTTATTTTTGGGAAATTTGATTCTTCCAAGGAAACTACTTTATTATTTTTTCTAGCTTTGTACAAGAATGGTTTCATTTCTTTACCATTCCATGTACCATTTAAACGTTTTCCCCCAATATATAATGGGTCATAACTTATTTGATAGTTAAGGATTTTATTATCATATTTGTTACTTGAAGCAATATCAAAGTCTACAGCACTTAAAAGTCTATTAAAGAATGGTGCAGCATTAAATGTTGCTGTACGTTGGTAAAGATTATTTTCATTTAATAACTTCCAAACTTTCTCTTTTTTTGTTAGCAATTTATTATCAAGCCATCCTTCATTGTCTGAATCTCCAATTAATCCTTCTGCTAAAGCATAGCCAATGAATTGTGCATTAAATCCACCTAATGAATGTCCTGTTACAAATAAATCACTTGTTGGATATTGATAAACAGCATTTACCGTTAAATCTACTGCATTATTTAGTTGATCATTGGTTGCTGCATCAAATAATTGCAAATCTATTAAAATATCACGTACTGATCCTTCTGTACCACGTTCTGCTACAACAATTGTATTCGTATCAACATGTTTGAATACACAAGACCAACACCTGTACGTAGACCATTTTCCTCAGAAGAAAATAAAAATCAAGTTAGTTAATGCATGGAAACCTTTGAAAGATGTTGACGACGGAACTTAATGCAAAAAAACTTTTCCCTTCCCCCAAAAAAATATAGCAAGAAAAAACTTGATAATAAAAATATGCTCGAATTTAGAGGTTATTCCTACTAAAATCGAGCATATTTCCCAAATTTTTTTTAACAGTTAATTATCACTTACGAATTGCTTCAAAAGTAACCAATCCACTTTCAATAGAAGGTTTCTTGTTATGGGTATAATCCGCTGAACACGTTATATTAGAAAAACCTATATTTTTTAATATTTGTTGAAATTCTTCAATTCCATACCATCGCAATGGGAATCTCTGTAGTTCTGTATCCATTAATTTACCATTTTTCCATTTTTCATATTTTAAAACGGTAAGAGTGGTTTGATTGCTCCAATCCATCTCAATGGATTTACTTTCTAACGCTATCCCCTCGATGTCTGATAGCTGATAATAGGAGGTAGTGATTTCTCCTGTACGCCAATGTAATGGCAGCAGCAAGTCCAATATAAGTCGCCCACCTGGAACCAGATGATGATAAATACATGTTAATGCATCCATTGCTTCCTTCGAATGCTCAATTAAACAAAATGATCCTGTTGGCATAACCACAGCTTCATACTTGGTATTCAATAAAAAATTGCTCAAATTACCTTCATAAAGCCTTGCCTTTAATCCTCTTTCTTCACATCGTTTTCGACAAGAGGCTAGCATCTCAGGTGAATAATCAATACCATCTACATCAAAGCCCTTCTCTAATAAAGGAACAAGGAAACGACCAGAACCTACTCCTGCTTCTAGAATCTTACCATTCGTTCCTGTTAATCGATGAAGATAATATTCAATATCCCCATTTATAGAATGCCCTACAGGTTTCGTTAAATCATAAAGCTCCGTGCTTATTGGACCATAATAACTATACATTTCAATTCCTCCGATATTATGCAGAAGAATCTAGTAAATTTTAGTTCTTCCACACCTCAAATTTGTTTGATGGTAAAAAAGAGCTGACTGTCATCTTAAATCCCTCGCTTTCAGTAAAATATAACAAAATTATACATTTTAATTCGTTATTAATCAATATCATATTTTAGAATATTTAGTTTATGCTCTTGATTTTACTTTCATTAAACTTCTATCAACTATTCGCTTCCATTTTCATTTACAATATTAGCACAAATTATCAAAAAATAAGGTTTAATTGTCGTTAATATTATACACAGAAAGGAGCTATGATATGGATTATTTTGAAAGAATACAAAAATCTATTGAATATATTGAGGAGCATCTACAAGATGAATTAATTATTACTGATATATCAGCAAAGGCTTATTTCTCTGCATTCCATTTTCAAAGAATTTTTCAAGCCATTACTGGTTTTTCAGTTCAGCAGTATAGTCGAAATAGGAGGTTATCTGAGGCAGCCATACTATTAGAAACTACCTCAAACAGTATATTAGACATTGCAATTGTCTTTCAATATAGCTCACAGGAGGCTTTTACGCGAGCTTTTGTCAATTACATTGGTGTGACACCTGCAAAATATCGTAAAGAAAAAAGTGTCGTCCCCCTTCAAAGTAAACTAAACTTTAAGGATTATAAAATAAAGGGAGATTTCATCATGAATAAGCCTGAAATGATTTATTTACAGAAAAAGCTTATTATTGGATATGAATACAATACAAGCTTGCAAGATGAAAAATATTTTACTGATATTCTTGGATTTTACATTAATTTTGGAAAAAATCTATATTATGAGCGAATTCCACATAAACTTGCCCCAAATTTTGCTTATGGGATATCCACCAACTTTCATGATAATGGACAATTTTCCTTTATTATTGGCGAAGAAGTAACGAGTAGCACCGAGTCATTGGACAATGGCTTTGTCCAATTTGAAATTCCTGAGGGAAAATATGCGGTATTCACTATGAATGGAACTGCAGAGTCAATTCAAAATACAAGACGTTATATTTACGGAGTTTGGCTACCAAATTCTAATTATGAAAGAAATGAAGGTCCTGATTTTGAAATAACAGATGTAGTCAATTCAGCTTATCCAAACGATATGAAAATGAAAATTTACATTCCAATTAAAGCGTAACTAAGGAGAGAACATCATGAATATAACAAAGGTATTTGAGGAATTTCCAATATTAAGCTCAACAAGGCTAGAGCTAAAAAAAATTGAGGATCGCCATTTACAGGAGCTATTTGACCTTTATGATAACGATAAAGTATTTGAGTTTTGCGGAATTATTCCAAAGCACAATCTTCAAACTGTCGGTAAAATGATTGGTCATTTTGATAGAGACTATCAGAAGAAAAGCAGAGTAAAATGGGGTATTTTCCAAAATTCCCAGAATGATACATTGGTAGGCATTATTGAAGCAATGGATTTTAATCAGAAAGTAGATATGGTAACAATCGGCTACTATTTAGCTGAGGCGTATTGGGGTACAGGCATTGCCACTGAAGCTGTAAACATACTTGTAAAATTTTTATTTGAGGAGGCTGCAATAAATCGAATACAGGCTGAAGTGATGCCACTTAATGAACCGTCGAAAAAGGTACTACTAAAAAATGGCTTCCTCAAAGAAGGGCTATTAAGACAGGCTTCACTATGGTCTGGCAAAGGTATTGTGGATTTAGAAATATACGGCTATCTTAAAGAGGAATATAATGCCTGCAAATAATCTCTGACAGACTAGAGCACTATGTGGTTCTAGTCTTTTTTTATTAATAAAGCTATATTCAACTTTTTAGTTAAAATCTCAAATGAACAGTGTATCAGTTCCACTGTGCTTTTAAGAACTGGTGCCAACAGCAAGGGCTATGCTTGTCATCTTTTATAACGACTTGATCCTGGAGTATTAATAGATATTTTTCTTGCTAAAGGTGGTAATTTTTTTAATGTTTACTTCTTGTATTTTGATTATCCAAGTAGTTGTTCGTATTTCCTTCAAATAAGGGCAGCCGCTATGCCTATTATTATAGATTGTGAAAGAATTGAGGCTATTAACAAAATTTAAGGTAAGTTGTTGAATAAAAAAGCACTGGGCTGTTTCAAAATTGGGAGTAGCCTTTTTAGTGTATGGTGCCTTATGATAACAGTAAATATATTTAAATTAGATATTGCCACTTTTTGATTGTAGACAGTAAAGTGTGAAATCAAAAAGATCATCTATGTACCTGCTTGCAATTCTACGAATGGAGGTCTATTAAATGGAACCAAATACTCCAAATCAAATTGTTACACAAATTGGTCTAACACTAAAAAAACTACGCAAGGATAGACAGTTAAACCTTCAGGAATTAGCAGAATTAACAGGTGTTAGTAAACTTACTCTTGGAAATATTGAACGTGGAGAAACCAATCCTACACTTGGTGTGCTTTGGAAAATTTCAACAGGACTATCACTTCCCCTGATGTCCTTATTTTCAACTGCAAGTAATGTCACGTTATCACAGGCAGGAAAAGGCCTGCGTATTGTTGGAGAGCAAAAAAATTGGGTGATTGAGCCTATATTTCAAACAACTATTAATGGCGTCGAAATGTATCGTGCATATTTACAGCCCCATAGTATCTACCAGCCAGAAAAACATCATTCTGATACAACTGAAATCGTTTCGGTCATGACTGGAACTATTACGATGCAAGTTAACGAGAATTTGTATATATTAAATCAATACGATTCTATCAACTTTAAAGCAGATGGTATTCATACCTATATCAATAACTCAGACAGCATAGCCGTTTTGCATATTGTTCTAAAATACGGTATTTAACCAATTGAGCTCGGATTTTTTCGAGCTAGCTTGTGCTTGTAAAAACCCCTATTCAAAATCTGAGACATCCATCAGAGGCTTTAGGTCAACAGATGTTTTTTGCGCGAAAGCGTAGTGCTAACATAGCGTCAGTAGCACGATGTTGGTCACTCAGATGTTTTCACAGGATGTAAAGATCTCGAACAGGAAAAAACTATCTATAGAGATTGGAGTATTCTGTATTTGACGCTGCACTTTCGCATAGTAACATTTTGCTGAATCTAGATAAAAAAATGAACCAGTTATTCTCAGTCTATAGAGAATAACTGGTTTTAAGTTAATTAATTATTTATTATTAATCCAGCTGATTAACACTCTATCAAAAGTTTCTGGTTCTTCATACATTGGATTGTGACCACTCTTTTCAAAAATAACCTTTTTGACATTTTTGTATAGCCCATCTATTGAATCCCAAAGTGAAACAGGAGCAACTAAGTAATCGTATCTACCTAATCCTACAAGAACAGGTTTTTCTACATCAGCCAATAAGTGAATCAAATTGCGTTCAGCAAAGGCTACTCCCCAAAGATAATCAATGATTTGCATATTTGTATAGACACCTTCCCACATATCTGTAGCATCAAATGTGTAATCATAGAAACTATGTGCCCCCATGCGAAGACACATATGTACAAAGCGTCTTTCAGGGTCATTACGAATATCATCTTCTAAAAATGCAATATCATGCTCAAATTGTCTTTTTCGCTCAGTATCTGCTGTCTCGTTAAAATAAGAAAAGCTTTGCTGTTGCCTTTCTTGACTATTTGTCGGTGCAGAATTCAAGAGTATAACCTTGTCTATATAATGAGGATATTTTTTAGCATAGGCTAAGGCCATAAATGCATGTCCAGAATGTCCTAAAATAATGAAATTCTCTAGCTTGAGAAATTGTCTTGTAGCCTCAATATCTTCTACAATTTTATCTAATGTATAATCCTCTTGTTTTAGTTCTCCAGGTGATTTCACAAATCCTCGGTGATCTAAAAAGTAGAATTGAAAATGTTTATAGAGATTTTCAGAGAATAAGCGAGGGTAATATACACTACTGCCAATTACCACTATTTGTTTCCCTTGTCCCTTTACAC
Organism: Lysinibacillus sp. GW821-FHT14F06; assembly: GCF_058803665.1. Lineage (NCBI taxonomy): Bacteria > Bacillati > Bacillota > Bacilli > Caryophanales > Bacillaceae > Lysinibacillus > Lysinibacillus sp. GW821-FHT14F06. The sequence continues at coordinate 110,198 of NZ_JBXAPF010000012.1, read as the reverse complement.
AATATGTTAAATCAAAGCCTTCACAATTGATGTTATTCATACTAATAGTCCTCTTTTCTAATTTTTTTAGAAGAGCTATCATGAAACTCTTCCTTCTATCACTCCCTTTCCATTTTACATTCCCGTGTCTTTTCCATTGAACGTTCAAGCATTCATGTTCACCTCAAGCATATTTTATAACTATTATACACATTTGATTATGACAAGCTATAATAGAATTTAAGATTTTTACAATAAAATGAAGAGGCTAGAAAATGGATAAATAATTAAAACACATAATATCTCTGAGAGAAAATGGGCATTTAGAAGAAGCTAATCGACTCATAATAGCTCTCATTAAAGAAAAACCTGAAAATGGGTTGTATCATTATCATTGTGCATGGACTTATGATTCATTAGGAAAGGAAAAAGAAGCTGTCCCTCATTATGAAACAGCCATACAATTAGGGCTGGGCCATGAAGATTTAGAGGGTGCTTATTTAGGACTATGAAGTACCTATCGTACATTAGGTCAATATGAACAATCAAGGCAAATTTTAGAACAAGCTATAAATGATTTTCCAGATGCGGAGCATTTAAAGATTTTCTATGCTATGACGCTCTATAACTTGAAGGATCATTCAAAATCAATGGAAATACTATTAAATACTCTCTTAACCACTTCGAGTCATGAAGGTGTAAATGCATACAGCAAAGCCATTAAGTTTTATAGTGATAAACTTGATCAAATCTGGGAGTAATCAATAATACATAAAAGATCAGGTCCCAATATGTAAACCTGATTTTTTTCTAATTAGTTCGCAATATTTGTCTTTCTTGATAAAATAGCTACAAATAAAAATGAAATTATACCACTCAGGAAAAACAAATAACTTAATGGTATTAAAAAGAAATTTCTTTCCACAATTGTTCCATCTGCCATTAATTCATCTCCAATCAGTCCCTTTGTAACTAAACATAAAATCCCTAAACAAATTGGCAATGTAGTAAATAAATATTTTTTCATCCTTTATCCTCCGTTGAGCTTTTGCTTCTTTATCAAATAGTAAACCAAAATTGAAATCTGTTTTTAACACTTGCTATTGATATAGTAACTGCACTTACATTCTAAGTCAATATTTTTTTATCGAAAAACAATAAATAAATATTGTATTTCCCCTTTCCTTTAATCCATAAATTCGCATGATAAAATAAGAACGTGCATTCCCCCTCTTTTAAGTATTTTTACGTGAATTGATTTTTTGTATTTAATTTGTATGGTGCGAGTGTAAACATGGAAATTTAATAATTATAGTGTCGGATAATCTGTAGTATAGATAAAAAATACGGCTGCTAATTAAAGCAACCGTCGGTGTAATAAAATTCACTTTTTTCTGATTGAAGTTACAATTAAATCTATATTGCCTTAGAAGCTTGTTGAATTAGTGCGGCTACCATTTTATCCATCTGTGCAAATCGGTCATCCTTAGTTTGACCATTTACATAGCGGTAGTAAATTTGCTGACAAATAACAGCTAGTTTAAAGTAAGCAAATGTAATGTAATAATCAATAGCTGAGACATCACGTCCACTTTTCTCTGCATAGCGCTGTATAAATTCTTGGCGTGTATAAAAGCCTGGCAAAATTGTTACTGGTGGCTCTCCAAGTGCGTATAATAGCATTTTTGGATCATCCGCATGCATCCAGTAGCTCATTGCCACACCTAAATCAGCTAATGGGTCCCCTACTGTCGTCATTTCCCAATCAAAAAGTCCAATCATTTCCGTAAAATCATTGGAAAACATAGCATTATTCAGCTTATAATCATAATGAATAATCGTAGCCTCACTATTAGTAGGAATATGGTCCTTTAACCATGTTGTCAGCGCTTCAACCTCAGCATGCTGTGCTGTTTTCGCTTTGTCATAGCGTTCAATCCAGCCCAGTACCTGCCGCTCCATAAATCCTTCTGGCTTGACTATATCCTTAAGCATCGTATCCTGATATGGAATAGCATGAAGAGCTACAAGGGAATCAACCATTTTTTCAGATATCTGGCGTGCTAGTTGCTCGCTATGCTCAATACCTTTAGGAAAATCTGTATCAAGCACAATGCCCTTCTTTCGTTCCATTATGAAGAAATCACTGCCGATAATATCTCGGTCTTCAATATAAACAAATGGTTTCGGTACAGCAGCTAAAAATGGATGCAAGGCAGATAAAATCGTAAATTCACGTTTCATGTCATGCGCTTTTTTGGCGACTGGTCCATGTGGAGGTCGACGAAGAACGGCTTCAAAATCACCTACTTTTAGACAATAGGTCAAATTTGAATGTCCTGCACTAAATTGTGAAATTTCGAGAATTCCTTCTGGTAAATCTGGAAATTGACTTTTTAAAAATAACTGTAATTTCACTTCATCAAGACGTTCATTTGCCCTTACCTGTATCGTATCCATCAAAACCCTCCCCTTAAATAATTGAGCTCATGCCACCATCTACAACAATAACATCACCTGTTACATAATCTGAGGCAGCCGCCGCTAAAAATAACGCGACTCCCTTTAAATCATTCTCAGAGCCTAAACGCTTTAATGGTGTGGCCCCCATTAAATACTCTTGTCCACGTTCAATTAAAACGTTAGACATTTTTGTTGGGAAGAATCCTGGTGCAATCGCATTGACATTAACACCATATGGCCCCCATTTTACGGCCAAATCCTTTGTAAAGGTAATAACCGCTCCTTTACTTGCGTTATAACCGATTGTATCCATAAAATCTGGTAATGTACCACCTAGCCCTGCAATTGAGGCGATATTAATAATTTTGCCACTTTTTTGTTCCAGCATTTTTTTGCCAACTGCTTGACTCATTAAAAATGTACCGTTTACATTAACATCAAATACTTTTTGCCAAGCCTCATATGGCATTTCAACAGCAGGAGTACCCCAAGATGCTCCACTATTATTTACTAAAATATCAATACCGCCGAATGTTTCGATAGTTTTTGATACCACATTCGCTACATCATCTGATTTTGTTACATCGCAGGCAAGAGCTAATGTTTGTACACCTAATTTCGCTAGTTCTGCTGCTATCTCTTCACATGCCTCTACTTTTCGTGCGCACAGCACTACATTGGCACCAGCCTCTGCAAAGCCTTGTGCTATCTGGGCTCCCAGTCCACGTCCTCCGCCTGTTACGATGGCTGTCTTTCCCTTCAAACTAAATAAGTCAAGTACCGTCATTTCACCAGCTCCTCTAGTTTTTTAGCATGTTTTTTCAGCTCCAATTTAGCAATTGTATTGCGATGCACCTCATCCGGTCCATCTGCTAAACGCAATGTGCGAGAATTGGCCCACTGTGCAGCGAGCGTCGTATCAGGTCCAACCCCAGCAGCACCAAATGCCTGAATCGCTCGGTCAATAACTCTTAAAGCCATATTAGGAGCAACCACTTTAATCATGGCAATTTCTGCTTTCGCTTCTTTATTACCTACTGTATCCATCATATATGCTGCTTTTAGCGTTAACAATCTTGCCTGCTCGATATCAATGCGAGACTCCGCTATCCGCTCACGCATCACACCTTGATCTGCAAGTGGTCGATGAAAGGCTCGTCGCTCTTGCACACGTATACACATTTCCTCTAATGCTCGATCAGCAGCCCCAATAAGTCTCATACAATGATGGATTCGACCAGGACCTAATCTTCCTTGTGCAATAGCAAACCCCTTACCCTCCCCCCACAATATATTGTTCACAGGTACGCGAACATTCGTGAACGTTACCTCACCGTGTCCCTCCGGTGCATGGTCATAACCAAAAGCCGTTAACATGCGCTCTATTTTTACTCCAGGTGTGTCCATAGGGACGAGAATCATTGACTGTTGCTCATGGATTGGTGCTGTAGTGTCTTTATGTTTTCCCATAAATATAGCGACTTTACAACGAGGATCTCCAGCCCCTGTTGTCCACCACTTATGCCCATTTAAGATATAAAAATCCCCATCACGTTCAATGCTAGCTTCAATATTGGTCGCATCGCTTGACGCTACGGCTGGTTCTGTCATTGCAAAGCAGGAACGTATTTCTCCACGTAATAATGGTTCTAGCCACTCTTTTTTCTGCTGCTCTGAGCCATAGCGCACAAGCACCTCCATATTTCCTGTATCAGGTGCATTACAGTTAAAAACCTCTGGTGCAAGTAAAGAGCGTCCCATAATTTCACATAAAGGCGCATACTCTAAATTTGTTAAACCTGCCCCATATTCACTATCCGGCAAGAATAAATTCCATAAGCCCGCATCCTTTGCCTTTTGCTTTAGCTCCTCCATTATTGGTGGAATTGCCCCCCAACGATCCTCCATTGCATCTACCTGTGCTGCATATACTGCCTCATTTGGATAAATGTATTGCTCCATAAAATTAGTCAGCTTCCCCTGTAACTCTACTACCTTCTTGCTATAAGAAAAATTCATAGAAAATCCCCCTTTGTTTGAGCAAAAAATGAATGAATGTTCATTTTATTTCTTACATTAAATGTTACCGCTATATTTCCTGTAAATCAATCATCTATTTTAGAAAAACTTGAATGATAGAGAAAATTTGGTCATTAAACAGCATTTTAGAAATGTAGGAAATTTTCAATTCAAAAACATTATTTTCAGTGATTAGGGTTCAAAAAATTGCACAATATTTGCTAATAAGTGACGAATAGCAAGCGGTAAATGACGATTTTTTAAAGATACTAAATAGACATTGCGCCGTAAATTCGGACCATCAATTTCTTTTTGTACAATAGTTTTTGCAGTAGGGCCTTGTAAATAATTTTCTGGTAAGATTGTAATCCCTAAATTTTCTCGAACAAGCGATACAGCCGTTTCAAAGCGTTCAATTTCATATTGAATATTCATTTTTAAGCCCACCTGCTCAAATGCACTTAAAATATCAAGCCTCGTTTGAAATCCTTCTGTACTAATGATAAATGGTTCATTACATAGATCAGCAATCGTCAGTCGATCCTTTTCTGCTAATGGATGATTTAACGGCAAAACAGCAACAAGACGCTCTTCATATAAGCTTTGAACTTCTAGCTCTTCATCATCCATCCGCTGATTAGTAATAATTACATGTGTTTTATAGCCTTTTAGTGATTTTTTAACCCGCTTACTGCCTAAAATATCTACTAAATGAATCGTCATTTGTGGATAGTTACTTTTATATTGTGCAATAACTTTTGGAAGCCAATGCTTGATGGATTCCATCACACCTATCGTCACTTCACTTGTACCATGTACAATCACTTCATCCATTTCTATTTTTAAAACTTCCATATTTTTTAATATCACTTTTGCTCGTTCATATAAAAGCTCACCAGCTTCTGTTAGTTGAAGGTTTCTTGTATTTCTATTCAATAATGGTGAGCCAATCTCGTGCTCTAATTTCTTGATGGCATTGCTTAAGGAAGGCTGCGAAATATGCAATTTTTCTGCTGCCTTTGAAAAATTCATTTGTTCTGTTACAGAAATAAAATATTGTAATTGTTTTAAATCCAACATAAAATCACTCCTATTTATAGTTAAAAGCTATAGATTAATAATAATTATATATTAGTAATTATAATTATGTGAATATATAATAAATTTACAACATTATTTACACTACAATAATATTGGAAATGGGGTTAAGAGGGTTATGTATGCAATGACAGATCAAAAACAATGGGAAGGTCGTATAGATTCCACTACTAATACGAGTAGTTTTCGTTTGCATCAAAAAGTAAAAAGAATTCCAATTAATGATGTAAGCGCTTCAGATTATCAGCATGCTGCTATTGTTGGCTTTATTTGTGATGAGGGTGTACGTCGCAACCAAGGTCGTGTAGGTGCAGCAAGTGGACCAAACGCTTTACGTGCAGCATTAGCTAGCCTTCCTTGGACTTTCACCGAGGAACAACGAGTAATTGATGTAGGCAATATTCTATGCCTAAATCATGCATTAGAAGATGCACAAAATGAGCTTGGCGGAATTGTTCAAACAATACTCACAAAAAAATGTCAATGTGTAGTGCTTGGTGGTGGGCATGAAACATTATATGGCCACTATTTAGGTGTTCGTGCAGCACTGCCAAGGGATGCAAAAATCGGCATCATCAATATCGATGCTCATTTTGACTTACGGTCTTATGATGAACAGCCATCGTCTGGTACCATGTTCCGTCAAATTCTAGAGCAGGATCCATATACTGATTATTTTGTCCTTGGAATTCAGCGCTATGGCAATACAAATGAGCTATTTGAAAAAGCAGATGAATTACATGTGAAGTATATATTAGAAGAAAATATGACAGCTGAAAATAACGTGCAAATTCTCAATGATCTTCAGCACTACATGGATAATCATGATTATGTGCTGTTAACGCTATGTATGGATGTGCTAAATGCTGCATTTGCACCAGGTGTAAGTGCACCTTCTCCGTTTGGGCTGGACACAATAACGGTACGTAACATACTACAAAAGGTAACATCACATCCAAAGACACATTCTTTTGATATTTGTGAAGTAAATCCTTCTCTTGATGAGAATGGACGCACAGTTAAATTAGGTGCTTATTTTGTCTATGAAGCACTAAATAACTTACTGAAGGGGCAAGGTTCATGATCGAATTTAATCAAATTACAACAATCTTTTTAGCAGCTGCCCTATTAGGATTAGGCAGCTGGCTAATAAGTAGAATAAGCTTTTTAAAACGTTTTTGTATTCCAGCACCAGTTGTTGGCGGCTTATTATTTGCCGCATTAGCAACTATTTTAAAGACAACAGGTACCTTAGAAATTTCTCTTGATACATCTTTACAAAGTCTATTTATGATTACCTTCTTCACAACAATTGGCTTAGGAGCAAGCTTTAAACTAGTGAAGCTAGGCGGTAAATTACTCATTATCTACTGGCTAGCGTGTGGCTTCCTTGCACTTATGCAAAATGTGATTGGTGTTTCACTTGCATCACTCATGGGCATTCATCCATTAATCGGTATGATGGCTGGAGCTGTTTCCATGGAAGGTGGGCATGGAGCAGCAGCAGCATTTGGACAAACATTAGAAGACTTAGGTATTTCTTCTGCCATGACAATTGGTGCAGCAGCAGCTACATGTGGATTAGTCGCTGGTGGCTTAATTGGTGGTCCTATTGTGAAGTACTTAGTTGGTAAGTATAATTTAACACCTGATGAACAAGAAACTGAGGAAATAGACTACGAAAATAAACAAGAGCAAATTACATCGGATTCATTCTTTACACAGGTAATAATCATTACGTTCTGTATGGCTGTTGGTACGTATGTTGGAACATTGTTCTCAGAGGCGACAGGCTTTGTATTACCGGGCTATGTAGGTGCTATGTTTGTTGCTGTGATTGTACGTAATATTATGGATAAGATAAAACCAGCAGCGATCAATATGAAAAGCATTTCTTTAATCGGTGATGTGACATTAGGTATTTTCCTTTCAATGGCACTTATGAGCATTAAATTATGGGAAATTGCAGATTTAGCACTTCCACTATTCATTATTGTGTTCGCACAAGTCTTCTTTATCGTTGTATTTAGTATCTTTGTATTATTTAAATTACTTGGAAAAAATTATGATGCGGCGGTTATGGTTGCAGGCTTTGCAGGTCATGGTTTAGGAGCAACACCAAATGCAATGGCCAATATGTCAGCTGTTGCCCAACGCTTCGGTCCTTCTAAAAAAGCATTTCTTGTTGTACCAATAGTAGGGGCATTTTTAATCGACGTCTTTGGTATACCAATTATTATTACAACGATTAATTTATTTAAATAATGAAAAAGCCGTGCAGTCTATATTTGATAGATTGCACGGCTCTTTTATTGAGCTTTCATTATTGTAATATTTCACTAACAGTAACAAATTCGTAACCTTGCTTTTGCAAGTAAAGGATAACGTTTTCGAGACCATTTGCGGTTGATTTATGAATATCATGCATTAAAATAATACTACCATCTTTCGCTGATGCTTTAACATACGCTAAAATCTTATCAGCATTGCGATGCTTCCAATCAAGTGTATCGATTGACCATAGAATGGACGGCATTGATATGACAGAGCGAACTTGTTCATTCGTGGCACCATAGGGTGGACGGAAAACCGTTGGATACTGACCTATTGCTGCATAAATAGCATTGCTAGTTCGATCGACCTCTTGCTTGACACTTGCTGCTGATAAATTTGTTAATTTTGAATGACTCCATGTGTGATTACCTATTTCATATCCTGCCTCATAAATTGTTTCCACTAATGCAGCATTTTTAGTGACATTTTTGCCAACCATAAAAAAGGTAGCATGAGCATCGTATTTTTTTAGTATGGCCAAAACTTGTGGCGTAATTTTTGCATCTGGTCCATCATCGAATGTTAATGCTACTCGTTTCTTTTCCCCTTTGGCTACTGCAACACCTTTATTATAGACTTTATTATCTAGCTTTTTAAGGTCCACTAGCTCCGAAGCCTTTACATAACCTTTCTGTGTATCTGTTTCTACATAGGCCCAGCCAGCAAGTATTGTATATTGCTGCACTTCTGTTTTATTTGCAATTGTACCAAGCACTTCACCACTAGGGCTAGCCGTTAAACGAAAGGCAGCCCCATTTTTAGCATTTACTTGCTTTTTTATGACAATTGGCTTCTTTAAAGAATTCGTTGCTACATAGCCTATTTCCTGACCAGATTGGACAAAGGACCAACCTCCAGGTGCTGATCCATATACATATATTAGGCTATTTTCATAAAGATGTCCTGTTTTTTGTGAACTTGGACTAGGATATGTAAATAGAGTTGTTCCACCCTTATTAGCAACTATATACTTTTCAGATGTTGGGCTTGTTAATGCTGCCGTTTCTACATACCCCTCTAGCTGCTGCCCTTTAATAGATGTCCATTCCCCACTTACAGATACAACTTTTACATAACTCCCCTTTGCTATTTGACCGATTACGGCACTATCTACAGAAGGTTCTACATATATTGCTGTGTCTTTGGCTATTTGCTGAATAGGTGATGCTCCTTCCGCATTTGCATCAGCTATAAATAGAAAGCTAATTAAAAATGTCAAAAACATAGCATAGGGTAAAAGCTTTTTCATTGTTCTCCACCGTCCTTTATTATCACAGATGTCATTTTACATGTGTGTTTGTACTGAAAAATAGAGGATTTTACTTACATTATAGAATAATAGATTATACCAAAAAATAGTAAAAATCAACTAGTTTTTGTGATTGAAAATTTCTTCATCAACGTGCTTTGGTAGCTAGGATCAACTGCATATTGTTGAATAGTTTGTTCATGCTTTGTTAGAAAATCTTCAACGATTTTTTCTTCAAAAAAATCATTTCCCTGTGGTAACGTTGGCAAAAGAGATGCCATTTCAGTTATCAATACATCTCTTGGAATCTCATATAATTCTCCATCGATTTCAAAGCCATAGCCCTGTGCATTTGGAACTAAAATCGCCCCCATCATCGCATTATAAACCAATGCTTTCTCTTTTGATGTGGAAGAAGAAAACCAATTATTTAAGGCCTCATTGTCATTTCGATAAATGACACGTAATACCTCCCCTCTTAAATCGAAATAGTCGATTGTATCCCCATGCATGAATACGGTATTTGCTATTTTACCGACCTTCATATTATCCCCAACATATGTGCCGGTGAAAGGCTCCCAAGCAGCCTTCTCTTTTTCGGGTGCCTGTGTAGTAGTGCATCCTACTAATAAGACGATTGAAAGGACTAAAAAAGTTGCTAATTTTTTCATGTTTTTTTCCTCCTATAGTGCTTCATAGGCTGTTAGTGCATCTTCAATATGTAGTGGCGGTGTCCAGGCTTGCCCTGCTGCATTCGTTGTAATGAAGAGATAACGCTTGCCATTTTTTTCAATAATAGATGCTAAGCAAAGACCCGCTTCAGGTGTGTAGCCTGTTTTCCCCCCAATGATTGATCCTTCTGCTCCAGCTATTTTCATAAAAAGCGAACTTGATATTGTCAGTTCATTTGGGACATATGTTATATAGCTTTTTGAGGTTAAAATTTGATAAAAAGTTGGATTTTCAATAGCATAACGAAATAACTTACTAAGATCACGAACACTTGAAACATGCGCTTCATCATGTAGTCCACTGGCATTGACAAAGTGAGTACTATCCATCTCCAAATCATGCGCCTTATTATTCATAAGCGTCACAAAAGCTTCCTCACTACCTGCAATGGCATCTGCCAATGTTCCTGTAGCATCTGCACCAGAGGCTAGCAGTGTACCATATAATAAATCCTCCATCGTTACAAAATCTCCTGCCTTAAAACCAGCCATAGAAGCATTTTGAGCAGTGAATTTTGTAATTGTTTGTGGTTCAACAATTGTTTGCTTTTGAAGATTGACACTGCCCTCAATAGCCACAATTGCTGTCATAATTTTCGTTAATGAGGCTGGATATACAATGGCATCTGCATTTTTTTCATATAAGACATCCCCTTTTTCGTTCAGCAGCAAAGCATTTTTACTATGTAATGTAGGTAGCTCTATTTGTGCATTTTCGGTTCTGTTGTCAATATAATAAAAAAGGAAAGCTGCCACACAGATACAACAAAATAAGACAAATTTCTTCATAAAAAAACGCCCCCCACACATTATAATAGGAGGCAATTCTGAATATTCCTGTAGGTAATTTATGAAGAATTTCTTAAGATACGACCTAATAAAAATCATCGAAATCTGAATAAATCGTGGTGATGGTCTTATTTGATAATTTAAAGAACATATCCTGTGATACCTCTAGCTTTAAGGCATCTTCCTTTTCTAAGCCAGCATATAGTCCACGTAAAATGCGTCCAGTTAAGCCATGTGAAATCACGATCACTTTTGGTTCACGCTGTATCTCCTCTAGCCAATTACTTATCCTACTTGTAACAGCTTCGTAGGTTTCTCCATTTGGTGCATGAAAATACCAGTTATAGATGTCTTCCTTGTGAAAGAGGTTTGGCCAAGCACTTTCGATTTCGGATGTCGTTAGTCCTGCCCATTGACCAACAGCAACCTCAGTTAATCGTTTGTCCTGCTGAACGTTTTGAACATTATATCCAATTGTTTCACAGATAATTGCAGCACTTTGCATGGCTCTTCCTAATGGGCTCGATATAATTTTCCAATCTTGAGGATTGCCAATGATACTTTTTAGCATACATGCATTTTGCTGTACTTGCTGAATGCCAGCTTCAGTTAAAGGTGAATCAAGCTCCCCTTGGTAACGACCCTGTGTATTAAATTCTGTTTCACCATGGCGAAATAGGTAAATTGTCTGACTCATTCTGATTTCCTCCTATGTACTCTACTTATAATTAGCTACTCTTAAAATAACAGAATAATATAGGTAAAACCCAAGAACAAGCATAATGGACTGTAAATCAAAGTATCATATCGAGCAAACTTAGAATGCTTTATTTTTTTAAAAAACCCCAGATAATTAAAATCACCAATAGCTCGAATCATAAAAACGGTAGCACAAATTATACTTCCAATCTTTGTAATAGTATTTGCCTGGTAGCTCTCTAGGTAACCAGCTTGAAAAATTAGCATAAAACTAGCCAGCAAAATAAGAACAGAAACAAGTAGGGTTCCAAGCTTTCTTGGCTTAAAAATAGGCTGTTGCTCTCCCTTTTTTACTGGGATGACTGCAGCTGTTCCCCAACGACCTCCAAAAGCCCAATAAATATGAAGCACACTGATAAACCACAGAAGACCAATTGCTATAAATGTTATTACTGTTGTCATGGCTACCTTCCTCTCCTCCATCATACCTTAATAAAACATACACCACCGTATGTTATAGTGTGAAAGTAGTCCCTAATAAGGGTTCTACACCATATTAGGGACCTTAGTGAATGTGCATTAAAAGCTTCAGCATTTTTTCAATCTCAAAATGAGGATTTGCTTCAAACCTGGTCATCCACCCCACATACGTCAAATAGGCAAGTCTTGCACAATCTACTGATTCAACATCATTCATGCCCATTTTTCGGTATAATTTTGCTACACAGGCAATTCTCTGTTCTTCAATATCGACCAATCTTGCTGCAACAGCAGAATCATATTTAGCCCATGCATAAATGCCAATCTCTATTTTTTTATCTCTGCTAAAGCTAATGCGTAGCAGTTGATCCAACGTAGCTTGTTCCTGCTCCATACTTTGAACAATGTGCTTTGTTGCATGTATTTCCCAATACTCGAGCATTGCATCTAACAGCTCCTGATGATCACGGAAATAATGGTAAAAACTACCTTTACTAATCTTAAGTAGGCGGGCAAGTGCTTCTATTCGAACTTTATGTATTCCTACATCAGCTAGTTGTTGTAATCCAGCCTTAATCCAATCTTCCCTCGTCAATTGCATAATCATTTCTCCATAAAATACGATAGCGTATGTTTTGTGTTAGAATACTACTCTTCTCATTATTTGTCAATTATTCAATTGGTTTATTTTTAAGTATTTTAATGTTGTTACTGACAGTAATATTGATTGTCAATACTCTTGGTAAAATACAAGCACCTACTAAAATGATTGTCACAAGCTTTTTCATTTGTCATCCCCTTTATTATTTTAAATGACCAAAGTTCCTTGCCATAAGCTACTTTGGTCATTACCATTATCAAAATGTATTATCAAATAGATCTTCTGTAATACCGAGTAAAATATCATCCTCTGCAAATGTCATAAGTTCTTGCTTGGTAATATTATTTTGCTGAATAAGACGATTTGATTGAATGGTTACTAGCTTTTCAAATAAATTACGAATATATCGCCCGTTTGAAAAATTAGGAATCGACTCAATCGGAATTTTGTGTAGTTGATCTCTTATATGGTTTGCAAATGCTTCTTCATATTGATAATCATTGTTTTTACATAGCATTGCAAAAATATCAAATAGTTCCTCTGTGCTGAAATTATCAAATTGTACAAAATGATTAAAACGTGATTTAAAGCCTGGATTAGCTAATAAAAATTCCTCCATTAGCTCTGTATATCCTGCTACAATAACAACCAAATCATCACGTAGATCCTCCATTGCCTTTAATAGGCTATCAATTGCTTCCTTCCCAAATGCATCTTGTTTATCATTAACCAGTGAATAGGCCTCATCGATAAAAAGCACGCCGCCTTTTGCCTTATTGACCACTTCCTGTACCTTTAGAGCCGTCTGACCAACATAACCTGCAACTAAGCCTGCACGATCTGTTTCCACAAAATGTCCGCTTGAAAGAACCCCGAGATGCTTATAAATTTGACCAATAATCCGAGCAACTGTTGTTTTGCCTGTGCCTGGATTACCAGAGAAGACAAGATGATAGGTTATTGGGAAACTTGTTAATCCATGATCGACACGTAAGCTTTGAATTTTAATAAAGTTGATGAGGTTATGTAATTCCTTCTTAGCATTTGGAAGTCCTACAAGACTATCTAATTGCTGTTGTAATTTCTCAATTTCTCGCTCAATTTCTGGTGTTATTCGTAACCGTTCTCCATTTATAAATTCACCGCTATAAATAATCTTGCCATCCTCATTAAAATAATCTCCTCGGCCATGCTTTTCTCCCTTTACAAGCTCGCCAATATAACACGCCTGTCCACTAGCATAATAAAGAGTACCATGTCCTGTCATGGCATCCTCTTTAAATTGGCCCTCCGCCTCAAGCACTCCTAGTCTCGAGTAGATCTTTCCCTTGCCGTGTTTTGCATCCTCGAAAAAATACCCTTCGTATTGAAGTGTGGATACCCCGCTCTCAAGCTCCTCTGCACTTGGTGTCTCGGGTGTATAGTAAAGCCTACCTGCCCCCTGCATATGATTCCATATAAAATCACCTTCATATTGTAAAAAACCGTTTGGATAATATTGTTTTCCTTTCCCCTTCTTCATGCCATGGACAAAATCTCCCTCATATTGTGGCTGATCTAAATGGGGATACTGTTTACGTAGCTCCAGAAATGGACCAGTTAAATCTTCCTCATAATGTAATACTCCGTAGCCATCCATTAAATCATTACGAAAATGACCCTCGTAATAAATATGTCCATTTTTATATAAAATGCCGTTTCCTTGTTTTTTATTTTGAATAAATTCGCCTTGGTAGATCATTTGACCTTTTAAATACATAATGCCATTTCCCTGCTTCATGTGATTGGCAAATTCACCCTCAAATAATAGCTCTCCATCTTGATCGAATAATGTACCCTTGCCATCATAAATGTCATGTCCAAAATCGTTTTTCTTCACACCACCACGATACATGACTGTACCGTCAGGATAAAATAGCTCTTTTTCTTCATGATTTTGTGTCATTTTATTGCCATCCTTTATCAATTCAGTATATGCTCAATTATAGCGTGGAACAGCATACATATGTGCGAATTTTTTGAATTTAAGGAGTTTTTACATGAAAAAAAAATACAAACTGCTAATTGGTATCCTTTTACCTCTTATCATCCTTTTCGTTTCAACATTATTGATAACGCGAGATTCAACTTTCGATAAGGAGGTAACAGAACGGCTTGATATTGAGCAAGTGAATGAAATCGAAATTATTCGTGGCTCAGATGAAAAAACCATCACTGTAACAGATGCCTCTCATATCGATCAAATTATGCAGCAATTTAACGGCCAACCGCTTCGTAAAGTACGCTTCGATAAATCTGATGGTGACGAAGTATATTGGTTAACGTTACACATAAATGATGAGCGTGAAATAGGTTTACGCTTAGATAATTCAAAGCATTTATTCGTTTATTTATATGAAGAAAACTATATGAAAGATTACAAACTTTTAGGGAATTTACAGTTAAACTTTATTGAAGAACTATTTCAATAATTGTTGTAAACATCAAAATCCGCTTCGTCTTTTGGAAGATTAAGCGGATTTTTCCTTTTGATGGAGTGTTGTATTATATATAGCGATAATTTTGCTGCATTGAATGGATGGTTTCAATCATTTCCTCTCTGAGCTCAAGAGGCTCTATAACTTCAATATTAGCTCCTTGACTAAGCAGCCACATTTTAATCCCACGTCCAAAAACCTCTGCCTCAAATAAATAGTATCCATCATTATTAGATAGAATTTTAGCTGTTGGTAGCCGATCTAGTACAGCCTGAGGAGATGAGCCATTAAAGATAAATTTAATATGCATCAGCTCACCAGCATGCATAAATTGGATACGCTTGCGAAATTCACCTTCCTGAAAACGTTCAGCATAGGGTATTTTAAATTTTTTATCAAGCTCCAACAAATGCTGTATACGGTCAACTCGGTAGACAATGGGCAAATCCTTCTCATGCTTACTATCATAGGCAATTAAATAAAAATAGTACTCAGAGAAAATAACAGCGAGAGGCTTTACTATTTTTGCCGTTGGGATTGTTTCTCCCTCACGCAAGTAATCAATTTGAATTATTTTCTTTTTTTGAATGGTCTCTGAGAGATTCCAAATTACCTGTAGTAAAGACTTGCGATGATTTAAATCTACATATAAATGCTTTTCGTTTAAAATAATATTATGAATAAACTCTTGTTTATCAGCTGCAACAATCGAGATAAGCTTATCAATAATCTCACTCATTTCAGATTTTAAAAACGCTCTTGATTCAATAAGAATTTTGACTATCGCTAACACTTGCTCTTTTGTTAAAATATGTTCTCCGATATTTGTTAGCTTATAGACCTTCTCTGCTCGCACATATTCTAAATGACAGTTTAATTTAGCCTTATCAATATACGCTCGAATTTGATCCAGATCGCGTTGTATGGTTTTTTCACCAACTTGATGTGTAAATGCCTCTTGTTTTTTATTTATTCCTTGACCATCCATCAATCTATCAAACATAGAAATGACGCGATAGCCTTTATTTTGTTGTGAATCTACCATATATCCCACTCTTTCTTCATCATTACCTTTCTATTATACAAAATGAGTTGGACACTATTAGTCCTTTTCACTATAAAATTTCTATATTATTGCTATAATTGGTACTATACTAATTTAACAAAAAATCGTCATACAACAGACTAAACAAACTATATTTTTGTCATAATTAAGGATATTTTTACAATAAAAAGGACTTCAATCTTGTTGATTGAAGCCCTTCATTTTTTATTTTTTTAATTTTACGGCTGTTCCATATGCTAATACCTCAGAGGTACCGTCCATTACAGATGAGGTAGAAAATCTTACACCTACAATAGCATCTGCGCCTAGTTTTTTGGCTTCTTCCTCCATTGCATTAGTGGCAATTTCTCGAGAACGGACGAGCATTTCTGCATACTCCTTCATTTCTCCACCAACAATATTACGAAGCCCTGCCATCATATCGCGACCGATATTTCTTGATTGCACAGAATTACCTTTTACTAAGCCAATTGTTTCTACAACTTCCTTCCCTGCCACAACATCTGTAGTTGAGAGTAGCATACAATTTGCCTCCTATTTGTTAAATTTTTGAACGGCTTTGACAGCTTCTTCAATGGAAGATGTGATAATTCCTTTGCGTTTTATCAAGCCGATTACAAATAAATTTCGATATATAAACTGATTTTCAATGCCGTCCCTTACAAGTGCCTCAATTTTTTGCATATTATCTCTGCCCTGCTGACGAACATCTGTAAAGACACCGATAATTGGCCGATTTAGCATGGCAAATGCACCAATTTCAGCCGCCACACCAGAATCAATCTCCACACCATCTAAAACAGCTACTAGCACATCACTTTTTTGCAGCATCTCTAAATCTGCTTGCGCAATGGCTAGACTATCCGCATAGGCTGTTTTATCATTAATGGCATCATTCTCCTGTGGCACATACAATTCAATACCTGGTATTGCCTCTCTTATAGCCGCAGCCAGCTTCTCATTTACTAATCGATCTCCTAATGAAAATAATCCATTTGCTAAGTATGCCTTCATGTTAAAACTCCTATTCCAATAATTTTTCAAATACTATTTTATGTCGACCTTTGTCATCAACAAATGTTGAAACAATATCAAATCCATGTTTAAGATTTGTGATAAGCATTGCTTTTCGCTCATTCCTACCATATGTACGAACTTTTTTAAAGCCCATTGTCTGAATATAGACATGCTGCTGTCGCATAAGCTGACTAGCAATTCCCTGACCACGCTTTGTTGCATGAACACCTCCTAGCCAGCTGTAAAAAACACCATCAGGATGAATATAGCCCAGTTTAAAAGCAATAATACATTCATCCTCAATAGCAAATAGGCAAAGTAGGCCCTCTTTTCTTTCTAGCTTTTCTACTGGCAGATTGGCACCATCAAAGACATGCGCATGTATTTCCTGTAATTGGTTGAGCCTCTCATATGGTACACCTTCAGTTGTCAATATATGCATTTTTCATTTCACCTCTATCGCTTCAATTATAACAAAATTAACATGCCATATTGATTCCTATTATGTCAGGTCCATAGAATCAATATATGTATTCTGTCTGCTTCTAAAGCAATCAGCCTTCTTGTACTAAAATGACTATTTTCACCATTTTTCAATTATGCTATTTTCGTAACAATAGGATTTCAGTATACTTGACATCATCACTCAAAGTAGGAGGAATTCCAATTGACAGCATTTACTAGTTGGTTAACAAATTCACAACGCCCTTATTTTGGACTACATATCATAGAAGAGTATTGGGACACGCTTCAAATTCGAGAGGATTATTTTATTTGCCTTGAGGGTGATCTCATTAAAAAAAGAATTTTCATCAATGAGCATAGCTACCAAGAGGCTGATGTAAATATTTTAACACGTAATCGTGAGGTCATAGTTCCTCAAACAGCTCGTGGAAAAGAAAAAAAATTAAATTACACCAATATTTCTGCTGTGAAAGCAACAGGCGTTATCTTTTCTGCTGGGCTAGGCAATCAACACCATTCATCTTCTTATATCATGGCTCGAAATGCGAAAACCTATTACCAGCTCCCACTAACTGGCTTTGAGCATCTAACAACTAAGGCTGATATCATGGAATGGCTACAGCGATTTCCTTCCCAGCTTCCTGCAGATTATTCAGACAAGGTTAAAAAACTTACAAGTATGAAAAGTTTACGTTATAAAGCTGTTCCAGGAGATATTTTTCGTGTAGAGATCGATTTGTTCGTAGATGGCTATGTCCTTGTTATTGGAGATTTGCGTCAAATGCAAAAGGATAATCTATTTGCAGAGGATAGTATTTGGCATGATGTCATGACAATGCCATTGTTTATCCGTCCTTATTTGCTTACAACGACAGAGCGGTCCCCTCATCTCGATGAAATCATATCCGCTCCATTAGCCGCACAAACGCGAATTGTGATGGACGATCATTTTATGCGTGGATGCTATGAAAAGGTTGGGCACAAAGCATTAACTGAATCTGATATTGAATTCCCCATTGGGTATGGCTTAACCCTTAATTATGGCAAGGAGTCTCGATACCGCCTATCATGGGGCACAGGAACCATTAGTAAGCCAGAGCCTATGACCTCACTTAAGACTGGTGGTCGTTTTACTAATCATGGTGTTTGTGCAGGTGTTTTTAATGATTGGCTAAAGCCAGAAGAGGATGATGAATCAAGATCACTGGATCTCCCGCAATATCAAAAAGAACGTCAACAAGTATTAGCTGAATTTGGACTTCCAGCAAACATCACCTATGATGAATTTAATTGTCAAACTGGTGGACTTACTCGCAGTGAGTATATCAATTATGTTTATAAAACTTATAGCAGCTCTCACAAAAAATAGGAGCCGGCAACCAAAAGGAGTATATCCATGATACTCCTTTTCAATTTGTCTGTAGTTGATTTCATCCAATAATTACTTATAATATAAAGATACAATTAACCCATTACATCATTGAGGTGCATGTTATTATGTATTTTGGAATTATTCCTCTTATGCTTTTCATTATTTTTCTCATTTCTTATTTGAAAGACCCCAGAAAGATCATTAACGGCTTGTTATTTAATCTTTTTGTCTGTTCTTTTCTGTTATTCTGCGTTCTCGCATCCTTAGCATCTGATCAGTATTTATTAAGGATAATTGTAATTATTCCGCTTATCGCTTTAATTATCCTTATTCCCTTTGCAATTATAGCTTTAATGTTTGGTTTATTTTTAAATGCAAGAGTGTTAATGAAACGGGAGGGAAGGCGTTTGGCTAATTCTTTAACATTACTTGTGGCGCTGGGCATTTTATTATTTATATTATTACCGATTATATATCCAGCAAGCTTGTTCTCAAGCCACCTCCAACCGATTTTTGGTGGGATATCTCTTATAACATTTTATTTTTTTATTCACTTGTCTAATTTCTTATCAGCCTATTTTCTGTACCAATTCAATCGCCCAAGGTTAAATCAGGATTATATCATTGTACTAGGTAGTGGCTTAATTAATGACAAGGTTCCACCACTTCTAGCTAGTAGAATTCAGAAGGCAATTGATTTCTATCATAAACAGGTAGCAGTTACCTCGCCGCCAACAATTATCTTTTCTGGTGGACAAGGTCCTGACGAGAACCTTCCCGAAGCCGAGGCAATGCAAAAATACGCAATTGACAAAGGTATTCCCATCGAGCATACATTGCAAGAGAACCAATCTGTAAATACATATCAAAATATGTTATTTTCAAAACAGATAATGGATGATATTAAACAAGGTGAGACCTATAACAGTATCTTTACGACAAATAATTTCCATCTGTTCCGTGCAGGCATCTATGCAAGACTTGCAGGCTTAAACAGTCAGGGCATTGGCTCAAAAACGGCTTTTTATTATTGGCCGAACGCAATGATTCGTGAATATGTTGCCATTGTTGTAATGGGACGAAAAAGACATATGAAAATTGTTGGGCCTATCCTCGGCATCTCCATCTTATTTTCCTTACTTAGCTTTTTCTTTGTATGATCTCTATCGTATGGATTCGTGGCACTTTCAAAGTAAATCATGTCACGAATCCACCTATTTTTGGTTTTCACAACACATATTTCTTTATTTGTTGCTCATAGACCGTCTTCTTATAGCTATATTTACGAGGATAGCTTTCTTCCTGTAGTACCTTATAAAGGACAGATTGACCTTCCTTGTAGCATACAGCAAACTCACAATTATCATAAAGTCTACGTGATAACTGCTTTACTATTGAAATAGCTTCCTTTGTACCCATTTTCCATCCAAACTGAATCATATCTAATTGGTCATATGGATCACGATAAGTATCGAGAACAATACACCTTTCTTGCTGATGCTGATTGGCAAATACCAAAACATCTCCTGTATGGATAGATTGATCAAGAAAACGTTCATGTATATCCTTTATGGGTACTTTGATGTCAAGCACATCCATAATAGCCTGAAAATTCGGATGTGGTATACATTCATCGCATGTCTCATCTGGATATTCAACCAATTCCGTAATTGAAGCCATTATCCAAAATTCATATGTCAATTATCATCACTCCATGTAACTTTTATGAATGTAAATTGCTGATTTCTTGTTCAATTCTATGAATAAGATTATTTAGGTTTGATTGCCATGCATGCCAGTTTTTAGACTCGCGCCATAGCTCTACAATCTCTCTACTACCATGCTCATCTGGCACCTCATCTCTTATATCTGTTAAATATTTTACTATAAACTTCAAAGCATTCTCATCAGCTGTCCAAGTTTGAACTTTTCTAGATTTACTTTCGTCACTAAGAAAATTACCTGTATCGAGGTATGTAATATAGATTTCTGCTAATGCCATGGCGCTAACATCGTAAAAAAAATCTATGTCCTTAAAGGTGTCTCCAAAAAAGCCATCATTTTTCATCGCCTTGACAATGTCAGTTAACGATACTAGATTTAAATTTGTTTGATTTTCGATATAGTCCTGTAAAAAGCCTATTACATCTAATCCCTCATCACTTTCCAATGCTTTGTAGCCCCATGCTCCCATATTATTGCTCCTCCCATATTATGATATTTAATGAAACCGTATATACAGCTTCAGTCCATCAGAATATAGCTCATATTTACAAACTGGAGCTGAATAGTACTCCATCATTTCTTGTGAATAGCTATCTTGTTATCTCCAAGTAGCCATTGACATAAAATCTGTTTCCTGTCCATGCTCCTTGCGATAATCATCCTTAGAGATACTAGTAAACCTGCATAACTCCAGATTTTGTGCATCTCGCTCCATTACATTAAGCTGATCTATGGCCTCCCATACACTCTCAAAATCTTTGGCTTTGCTGATCGCTATCCATTCAGCTTGCTCCCTTTGATTAATTCATCCATTGTAGTAATTTCTCTAGCTCATATTTAATTGGTGCTGACTCTTGCTTCATACGCTGTACCAACTTCTTAGAATTGCCAAATAGTTGGTATAAAACAAATTCCCGCTGATAATCTTCCTTATTCTCCAACTCTTGTATAAGTGCTGAAAGTAGGGCCTGTCCCTTTATTTCAATGCTCTTAAGCGGCTTAGCGGAGTCATTCGCACCGAGTAGAATAGCTACAAACACAGGCATCAGCTCAACTGATAGGTCATGTGCTTCTACAAAGGCCTCTGCATAATAATTCTGCACAGACTGATGCTCTGTATCAACAATTGTCATATAGCTTTGGACAAGAGGGAAATAGGCATTACTGTATAGCCCTAAACCAAAGACCGCATAGGTTCCAGGCATAGCTGATTTTTCACTAGGCTCTACATCCTGATACCATGCAAACCCCTCTATAGCTACCTGTGCATAGTCAGCCAGCAATGGGAAAAGACTGGGGTACACAAGACAATTCGCAAAAAACTGATGAAGCTTTGATTTAGCTAGCTTTTTTATAGGAAGAAAATTTTTCACTTTCGTCTTTAAGGTCAGTTTATAGCCCTTTGGAAAGCCTTCCTGTAAAAGGTCTATTATATAATGGAGTGCTTCGCGATATGCCGCTTCTTCCTCTGACATTATTCGTATATCAATTTTTTGCAAAATATCATTTGCTTGTCCTTGGAAAATATCACTCTTTCGCATACTTTCATAACGACCACTTCCCCGCTGTAAATAATCCGCCGCCTGCTGAGAGCCGAGCTGTTTAGCAAGTTCAAGGTATTGCAAACGAGTAGCAGGTTCTTTTTGACCGATTTTCAATGCAACATACAGAAAAAAATCTAGTTTTTCCTGCTCAAGCTGCTTGGAAGTGTCCTCGCTTTTCAGTCCCCATTTTTTTATGTAATCTCCTGTTTGTTCAAAATATTGCTTTAAAAAATGTTCCTCTGCCCAATGTTTAAACGCTCTACTATAATAATAAATCCATTGGTTTAAACGCTTTTTATGGGCATGATGCTTTTCTTGTAGTCGACAAATAAGTGGATCAATATCATCTGCTGTTTGGTGAAAAAAATAAGGATTCACCAAATGCTGCGCAAAGAAAAATTCATCATTGTCACTTGGGCGTACAGGTAACTCAGCCATAACCTTTGTTTGAATGAATATTGCTAGCTCTTGTTTCATTAACTGTAACTTGCAGTCATTAAGCAACTCCTTTTGATAACATACCATGGTTTTATCACGCTCAAATTCAAGCACCACCTGAAAAGAATAATCAAAAAATCGAGAACCATATTGCTCTGATTGAAAAATCGTCTCTATTTTTGTACATAAAACGGAAAAAAGCTCCTCGATATGATTAATTTCTGTAAATTCCTGTATGTATGGACCTACTTCCACCTTATAGGCATTATCACTCCAACTAAATGGCTCATACACATCAATAGATATGATACCGTAATGGCTTTTTTCATTTTTCCATGAAACTTTTAGATAGTTAAAGACGCCTGCCTGGAGTCGACTCCAATCTTTAAGAGAGCATATTCGTTTACTTTCTTGCTGATAAACGGCAGTTAGTTTTTCCCATACATCCCCTATAAAATCCTCTATATGCTGCTTCAAATCACACAGTCCCCTTCCAAAGCTGAGAGAAAAATCTCTCGCTAAAAATCATACAATTTTAGCGAGAGATTAATCTTATCCGATTGTTTTCACAACCGCTCCTTTTTGATTTTTAATATGCGTTTTCAAAATTTGAAAGCTGACACCAGCTAAAGAAGTTAATTCAAATTGACTTTCTTGTGGCACTAGCTTTTGACTTAGCTCGTCTACCGCTGCCCTGTTCAATGTAATCGTAATTTTCTGTTCATCTTCATGATAGCCTACTTGATCAGCCGCTTTAAACACAATCGTTATATTCTGGCCAACTAAGCTAAGACTTCTGTCTTTTAAAATTCGTCCACGAAGTAATTTACTAATGACATCTGCTTGCTTGGCCCCTAGCTGGATGACATGAGATTGTTTGTTAAACCAATCCTTTTTCTCCACTTGCCATGCCAGCTGACCTACAAAAAGAAAGCCAGTATTGGAGCCCTCTTTCATCATTCCCTGTTCAGCGGCCTCTGCAATTTGAGGATTTTCTAATAATGAAGCTCGCGTTAAATCAGTGATATAGCTTGGTATTTGTTGGATGCCCGCCTGTAGCATACCCAGTGTATTCCACGTCTGCATCGCTTCTAGCTCATCCTCTGTAATGCCAACCATTTGGATAAACTCCATCTTGCCATTTGGTGTATCGATTTCAGCAAGCTCTGGATCTTGTGTGAAGGCCAGCGCAGTTAATTGTGTATCTGCATCAAGACAAATGGGACCATTTGCATCCAAATAATCTCCTGTTCTAAAAACATTGCCACTATTAAAAACATATCTACCCATATTTTGCAGTAAATTTAAAGCCCAAGCAGGTGGCTCCTCCTCGTTCTCGTTGCGCACCAATCGAAATGTCAATTCAAATCCATACCCGCTGTATTCCTCATTTTCAAATTCTTTTTCATATAATTCCGAGAAACCATATGTAACAAAATGCCAATGTGGAATCGGTGTTTCACTTTTATAGGCACTTATCCCATCTAAAGGATCTTCTCCACCTAGTGAATAAGGAATCATTGTTCCATAATGCATTGGCTCCTGCTCACCGTACACCTGTAATAGTGCTTGATCAATCGCATCCCAACCAACTGCTGTTACTTCTTCACCCATCTACGCATCCTCCTCAGTGTTTGTTTACATACTATTCTAGTATTCTATGATACCAATTTTATGGTAGCTCTTTAACAGGAATAGGACTCATTTTCAGCTTTCCAGCATCTAGGTTTATTTTCATTCTGAACGAGGTAAATATTACTAATCCATTACGCCCCAGCGTATTGCGTCTGGATTTTTTGCGAGCTCGCTCAAAAAGCTCCTCTTCAAAATCCGTGACATCCGCCAGGAGGCCAACAGATGTTTTTTGTGCGAAAGCGTAGTGCTAACGGAGTGGCAGCAACACGATGTTGGTCACTCAGGCGTTTTCACAGGATGTGAAGATTTTAGCCTGAGTTCCTCTATTTCAGTGGCCGTTGGTACGCTCACCGAATAGGAAAAAAACGCAGTCATCTCGCCACTTATAGAAGTGGGAGTATTCTGCTGAATCAGGATAAAAAACTCAGGCAAATCATCAAGTTAATGATTGCCTGAGAGAATAATTTATTTTAATGATTTCGGATTTTTTCATGCTCACTCGAAAAGCGCTCCTTCAAAATCCGTGACATTCGCTGAATCAGGAGAAATAACAAGACTACGCATTCTTAATTATTGAACTTTACCCATACAACATAGCTGGTGTTCGCACATTATGTAAGTAGTCTGCAAGCTTTCCAGCATATACTTTTTCTAAATATGGTAATTGAGCAATACAATGCGGCGTCATTAAAGCAGGGTTTTGATAAATCTTTAAACCTCCCACCTTTAATAGCATTGCTACAAACTGTGAGCAAAAATAAGCACGCTCTCTCCGTACCTCTTTTTGCATCATCACCCCAAAAAGTCCAATAAAATTATATTTATAGCGATCACGATTCCAATACATATAACGGACGATTTTCATCATTTCTAAGTATTGATAATGCGAAACTCTGCAGCGATAGATGACACAATCTGCTGTCTCAAATAGTCCTCTTTCTGCATTTTCTCGCAAAAAACCACCACTTAATGGATTATTTAGCTGTCTCCGCCCAAAGCTGTACATTTCAAAAAGCTCCTCATCAAACGCTATGGATGCATGATTCATTTCTTTTCCAGTATACATCCCGATAGCCTTCGATAATAATGTACCTGTTTTTGTTAGTACTATGTAAATGGTGTATGACATTTCCTCACCTACTTCAATATTCTTTACTACTACCAATACGTTTTAAATCTTCAAATGGTTTCGTTAATTTCCTTATATTATAAGTATAAAAAAGTAATCTTAAATTTTTCCTTAGTAGAATCTGAAGAATTTCTTAATTTTTAGCATGATTTACTCTTCAAGAGAATAGGCTAGCTATAACTACTATCTTTGCTTTAATAGATTTTATTTTTATTTATATGAATTTTGTTATGCGCTTATGTGGAGGACAAATGGTATTCAGAATATTTTTTACTCGATTACAATAAAAAATCACTCATTATTTTTGAATGAGTGATTTTCTATTTAAGATTCCTTAATTCCTTGATATCGACTTCCTTTTGGAATAAAGTCGGTATATATGTATGCTCTTTCGCTGTTTCAATTTGAAATAAAAAAGCCCTCGTTCCTAAATGAGAGACGAGAGCTATAAAAAATGGTCTAGGTCTATCTATCAAAGAAGTCAACATCTTTCAGCACAAAGGTTAAGCGATTGTATTCTCAATGACAATGCCTGCAGAAACAAGATTGACAGTATTTGCAATGGTATCACCTACTGGGCAATGTGCTTCAATAATTTTTTTAAATTCTTCCACCTTCTCTTCTGATGCACTCGTTTCTATATGAAAAGTGTATCGAATCGTTAAAAATCCAGGTCTTACATCAGATTTCCCTAAAAAACCATCTATATCAAGGTCTCCCTCTAATTCAACCCAAAAGTTTTTTAGGTCTATTTTCAATTTATTTGCGTAAATTCTTGCGACAATTGATTGACACGCACCTAATGCAGAAAGAACAAGCTCTACAGGATTTGCACCTTGGTCGTCTCCGCCTAATTCTTTTGGTTCGTCTATTATAATTTTATGCCCTCTTACATTGGCCTCTACCAAAACTTTATCTTTTAAATATGTACTTGCCTTAAATGTTGTTACTGCCATTTTACATCTCTCCTTTTTTAATTCTTATTAAATTTATAAGAATACCTATTTTTTCTTTATCCTACTTGTAATTTTTCCTTTAGTCAACACATTTTTTGAAAAATTAATAATTTTCAATTCTTTTAATGTAGCTTAAAATACAAAAATGACGAAGCAACTTGATGGTCACTTCATCATATGGACTAAAAATGCTTTGACAAGTTGTTAAAGCAATCATTATTCTATTCTTTTTGTTTGGAATATTGTTCTTGATTAGAATTCTGACTTTGTTCTTTTGTAAGATTATTCTCCTCACGTACATCTAAATCATCAGGACTCAAATCCTCTGTAAATTCTTCTTGATTTAATGCTCTTTTTTCTTGCTTTTTGCCTGTCAAAATAATCACCTCCAATCTATAATTTTTCCTTTTGGGAGTGTTTTATACTTGTTACATATGTAATAATTTTGGGAATTAACATAATAAATTTATGTAGTTTATAGCCAATATTAAAATGACCAGAATTTAATTAATTAATGAATCCTGGTCTAAAATTTCTGTATAAATAAACTTCCATCTGATTGTATTTCAGCAAAAAATACCTCTTCAATTTCTTTTATATTAGCCTTTTTTAATTCATTATTTAACCAATCTATACTTTTTCCAACCTCTAATAAATTTCTCAATAATAATTTTCCATCTGTAATGATTTCTATAGGTATAAATGCTGGAGTTGTAGGATAAATTTTAAAATCTCTTTTTTGTACCCCTTGAAACGCTGGTTTTTTGAGAATACTAAGTGTCCCATTAGGTTCTAAAATGGCATAATCTATTTCGGCGATTGAAAAAATTTGATATTGTCTAGTCATCATCGTTAAGTCATCAATATTAATGCCTGTTCTTTTTAATGCTTTTCTGTCTATCCTTCCATGTTTTATGACAATTGTAGGCTGACCATCTAGGATTACTCTAATTTTTCCTGACTTAAGACTGATAAAACCAATAAGTATAGTGAGTAAACACCAAATGACAAGACTGAGTAAATCTTTCATATAATCTTTTGTACTTAGAACAATCATGTTTGCAGCAATGGAGCCTATCGTTATCCCTGTAACATAATTAAAAAAAGTCAGCTGACTTAATTGTTTTTTGCCTAAAAACCGAGTCAAAGCTAGAAGAACAAAAAAGGTTATAATGGTTTCAATAGCTATTTGTAGGTAGCTTACATCTTTCATTTTTTCACTCCTATCTATTTCATAGGATGCTTAAAATATTGAAGAAAATACGCAAAAAATCCAAGTACTCGAACGAGTATCTTTTATAGATTGTCATTTGCAAATTCTGTTCAAACTCGTTCATTTAATTTATAATAAATCAAAATGTACATAGATCGGAGTTGATTTACATGATGTTTTCTCCATTATTTGAACAGGATGTACCAACAATTCTTCTTCCTTAACGGTAGAAGAGTTTTTCTCCGTTAAGGACATAGATTTCTATGAAAAACGGAGGAAAAAACATGAATAGTAAAATAATAGGTGCCATTTTTTTATCGCTTGCAGCAAGTATTTGGGGGGCAATGTATGTTGTCGTAAAAGTAGTAGTAGAGGTTGTTCCACCCTTAGAACTTGTGTGGATTCGTTATGTGATTGCTGTCATTGCACTTGCTACTATTGGTATCTGTATGAAGCAATCATGGTCTATAGCTAAAAGAGATTGGTTAATGATTTTCCTTGTTGGTCTGATTGGTAATGCAATCTCGATTGTCACACAGGAAATGGGGACAATGCTTTCTACTGCTCAAATGGGTGCTATTATTACTTCAACTACGCCTGCTTTTATGGTTCTGTTTGCACGCTTTATTTTGAAAGAAAAAATAACATTCAAAAAATGTTTTTCCATTGTACTAGCAACGATTGGCGTTGGCATTATTGTTGGAAATGGACAAATTGATGTTAGCCAACAATTAGGCGGCTTTTACTTATTAGTTGCCGCATTGACTTGGGCACTAATGTCTGTATTAGTGAAGAAAATCCCACAGCAATATTCTCAGATTGTTATTACTACTTATTCATCTTTGGTGGCTTTGTGTTTACTAACGCCTGTTGTTGTTCCTAGATTAAAATATTTAGATATATCTAGTATTTTGCAGCCAACAATTTCAGGTGGATTAATTTATTTAGGTATTGTTTCCACAGCTGGCGGTTTTTTATTGTGGAATAAGGGACTTCAATTAATGAATGCTTCCAGTGGAGGATTATTCTTTTTCTTCCAACCAATCGTCGGAACCTTTTTAGGCTGGCTACTGTTAGATGAAACAATTGGACTTTCATTTTGGCTCGGTACCATGTTGATTTTTAGTGGTGTTTTTCTAGTGATTAAAGAGGAATAATTATTAATTGACTTATATAGGATATTGAAAAGGCAGATAATACTCGTCTGCCTTTTCAAATTTACAACTCATATTGGTTGAATCTCTTCATTCCTTTATTTCTTTTATAAAAAATTTGCAAAAAATACAATTCTATTCCATTCAAGGGAGAGTATAATTAAAGATAAAGCTCAACTAGAGGGAGGATTTTTATGTTCCAAACAGTAGACCATTTTTTGCAATCTTGGGAGTTTGAAGCCAATGCCACAAAAAAATTACTAAATAACCTAACGGATGAATCACTTCAACAGGAAATTACTTCACAAAATTGGACGTTAGGTCGAATTGCTTGGCATATTGTTACAGCTATCCGTGTCATTACTTCCAATACAAATTTAATGTTTGAAGCACCAGCTAAAGATTATCCTGTTCCTACCTCGGCCCAGTTTATTGCAGACAGCTATCAACAAGCGAGCAATGCACTTGTGCAGGCACTAAAATCACAATGGACTGACCGTACAATGGAAGAATGTATTGAATTCATCGGTCAACAAATGCCAAATGGGTCACTATTGCTGTTTTTACTTCAACATCAAAGTCACCATAGGGGGCAATTAACTGTTCTTATGCGACAGGCAGGATTAACTGTTCCTGGTATTTATGGTCCAGCAAAAGAGGAATGGGCAATGTTTGGTATGGAAGCCCCACAAATGTAGTTTATCAAAACAAATCCTCAAATAACCCAAAAATTATTGAATCTATTTTGATTGACTTTATTTAAAATAGATTCTTTTTTTGTTTCTTTGTTATAAGACTTTCCCTCCACAAATCTAGCTCTGTAATCCTCACAATACATGTGGGAAATCAATTACTCAAAAAACCTTATTTCTTCCCTCTATCCTTACAATACTTTTCTTCGCTTATAATCCACACATTTTTTGTCTAAACTAAAAACGTATCACATAAGCATGAGTACCTCAAAAAATGGGATGAATACATGAAAAAAATTATTTTACTCTCAGGTTTAGTTGCTACATTACTACTTTCTGGCTGTTGGGATGTTTCCGAGCCTCAAAGAATGTACTATGTTCTTGGCATTGGTATTGACTTTAAAGATGATCAATATGAAATCTATATGCAATTAATTAACTTTGCCAATGTTGCCAAGTCAGAGAATCCTGCTCCTCAGGGTGTACAAGCAGAAATTGGTCGTGCTAAAGGGAAAACGATGGAAGAAGCCTTTTTTAACTTATATCGTTCCATTGACCAAAAAGTATTCTGGGGACATATGTCTTATATTCTTTTCTCTGAGGATGCCATGAAAAATGAGAATGCCATCTCCATTATTGACAGCTTTTTACGGCATAGGGAGACAAGATATCAAATATTGACCTACGTTACCAAAGAGTCCATTGAGGAAGTTCTTCTAATCACACCAATATTTAACAAATCTCTTACAGCTTCCAAACTAAGTAATCCATTGTATACAAATGAACTAGAAACAATGATAGAGCCTGTTGATTTACGGACACTAGTGATCAATTTAAATGAACCTAGCCATGAAATAAGTATTCCCTTTGTTTCAATCAATAGAAATTGGAGTACGACTGATGGACCATCTATGGAAACTGCCTTTACCGGTGTTGGGGTACTTTCAAAAGATGGATTTAAAGGTTTTCTTAACGGAAATGCTGCAAGAGGGATTCAATGGATGCAGGATAAAAAAAATCGAGGAGATGTAACCGTTCAATTAGACGATGATGAAGGAGACTACCTAACAGTAGATTTAGACAAAATAGACCTTAATGTAAAACCAATTGATAAAAATAATCAAGTAACTTTTGAAGTAGATGTGAAATTTAATGCTACTGTAAATGGCTTTAAAACAAAAGTTTCTGGAAATGAAATCCGAGAGAAAATTATACAGCAAGTTAAAAAAGAAATTTTAACAACCTATCGAGAGGGTTTAAAGCAGGATATAGACATTTTCCGTTTATCTGAAAAACTATATCGTAAAAACGTTAAAGCATGGAAAAAATATGAGAGCGATGGGAAAATACCTTTAACTGAGGATTCTATTAGTAAGCTCACTATTTTCGTCAATAAAGTAAATCCAGGCCGAAAAACGTTTGATGAAACAATTAAAGAATAGGTAAAATAGCTGGGTACTTATTTACATGTAGGTACTCAGCTTTATTTTCATTTTTGAGGTCTCTACTATGTTTATTTTATTCTATTTGTCAGGCAATTCACTAGATAAAAAAAGCTATTAAACATATTAATAGTAATGTAAAGCAAGTTAGCTTTGCACTTTCTGGTTTGTTGGCTTGGGTCACTCTGGTCAAGTGACCCTTTTATCGTTTAATCTTCCTCTATCTAAGCTAACTCTTTCTCTACATATAATTAGTCAACTACCACTTTAGTTGTTCAACAGTCCGTGAAAATCTTTAAAAAATGTACTTTATAAATATCCACTCGCTTCATTTTGAATATGAATTAATTTGGTTTTCAAATTCTAAATCTAAACAAATCTTTCTATTTCCAAAAGTGTGTGCTGTAGCCCATTCTTGTCCACTGACTTTCCAATGGGCTACACCTAAATCCAAAGAAATTTGTATTTATTTAATTGCTTGGTCACTTTTTGGTCGCCCGAAGTCGCCTATTTTGAATCAAGATTTAAGGCGACCCAATCACTGAACCATTTTTTCACAATCTTATAAAGTAACTGTACTTTTAAGGTTGTTTGTATCCTTTAAGAACTTCTCCGTTAGTATCTCTCAATTTTTATTGTTGTATTTTCTTCGCTAATTGCTACGTATTCTGTTTCAAAAACATTCTTAATAGAATCTTCAACTATTTGTTGAATCATCGTATCATCAACTTTTGCATCCTTCGGGAAACCTACTGATACATCAATAATTCCTTTAGCAGGGTTACCACCTAACATTATTGTTATTGAATTACTATCAAGTTCCGTTTGTTCTGTAATAGATACTATTATTTTATCTCCTAATTTTGATAATAAATTTGATTCTTCTGATGATAAATTTGCATCATTTTCCCCGTTTTTCGGAGCATCTATTACTATCACTTCCGGCTCTTCATTACACCCAACTATCAAAATTGAACAAAATAAAATTCCTGAAATTATAGCTACTTTTTTAAACACCTCTTATCCCCCTTTCAAAAATAAATTACATATTCTACAACAATTCTCCACTACTAAGAGAAACGAAATTAATTGGTAGAAGTTTCCTGAAAGAATTAAAATATTTTTAAATTAAACTGCGTCATTATTTGAAGTATAACCTCCCCAAAGCATCATTTTGTAACATTTCATAAAAGAATGTTATTCAATAATATAGTCCGTTTGTTGAACAAAAGAAATCCTGCACATCAACACAGGATTTTTAATCAATCTTTTTTATAAATGATCAATCTTTTTTATAACTACATTTTGCAATAAGCTTGTTTTTTCTCTAAATTTTAGATAATCGCTCCAGGCTTTTCTTGGTTCCTTTCGTTATTGTAAGTAAATAAATTTCATCTGCATAAATTTGGTATTTTTGTCTGTAATAATCTAAAATAATTGTTACATCATCTTTTACCTTTTTCAGTTTAGCAAATTAAACCGCGCTATGAGACTCCTATGAGTTTCTTAGCGCGGCATGTAATTATAGGCCTTTACAGATACTTGATTATATATATCCATATCTATAAAAGCGGTTATAAATAAAAGTAACTGTTACACGATCAAACATTTTGTAGTTAGATGAGACATAAGATTATGATAAATAAAGTGTGAGTCTACTTTTCATAATGACTATTAATTATTTTATTAATATTTTGGATCGAACTCTCAGATAAACTATAAGTTATATGAGTATTTTCTACATCCATTATTATCCCAGAATCTTCATTTATCCAAAGGAAATATGCTCTGTTACCAAAATCAACCTTATAGTGGGGTAATTCCATATCGGCTATACCCATATTTTCACTAGCACTCTTAAAAGCAGTTAATAAAATGTTTACATCTGCTGAATCAGTAATCTCTTTCATCGAATCCACTTTAGTTTCGGTGAAGCTTAGCATCTCATAAATTTTAACTTTATCATTATCTTCGCTTGAACAAGCACTAACTAAAAACATTAAAGTGATAATATAACATATAAATCTTTGCTTTTTCATAATTCACTCCATCTCATAAGTTAATAACAAAACACTTGTTTACAATTTAACTCTTACTATAGGCTGGTTCATTTATTGTTAACTTAACTCCATCAATATTTAAATGTTCTACACCGGTATTTTCATCAAAATAATAGGAGATGGGTAAATCTAAATTTTCGTCTGTAACTTTTTTCATTTCCGATATTGAAAGTTGGTTAACTTTTTGTGGTGCTTCATATTCTATTATAGCGTTAGGAGATAGGTTAATCCCATCAGCTTTTAAAATACTTTTTACAGCAATGTCAATGTATGAGTTGGCAGAAAAATCATCTATATTTACTAATCCATGTTGGCCACTTATTACACTTAATTCATTTAATGCATTATTTTTTGATAGGTACACTATATATTTTTGGTTCTTTTGAAAAGGAGTATACTCATCTACACGTAAAAATTCATTTTTTTCTGTAATAGCAGCTGGTTCGTTAAACTTTATATTTGA
The DNA here is from genome assembly GCF_058803665.1 of Lysinibacillus sp. GW821-FHT14F06. Taxonomy (NCBI): domain Bacteria; kingdom Bacillati; phylum Bacillota; class Bacilli; order Caryophanales; family Bacillaceae; genus Lysinibacillus; species Lysinibacillus sp. GW821-FHT14F06. The sequence continues at coordinate 76,908 of NZ_JBXAPF010000012.1, read as the reverse complement.
ATCTAGACCCAAATCATTTTTATAGTATTCCAGAACTTCAGCTTCCCTTGTTGCATAGTGATATTGAATAAGTGGGGTATTTTCTTGATAAACAACAGTGCTGTTATTTTCAGATAATTCATCTTTAATCTCAACCAAAGCAACAACATCAGCTTCATCCACAAATTCATTGTATTGAAAAACTTCAAAACTTCCAGATACCGGAATCTCTATAGGTTTACTATCAACTTCTCCATCTGAAGATTTATTATTAGCAGTATAAATTAATCCTGCTATAAAAACAGCAGATAACAAACTAATTAAACTAAACTTTTTAAAGTCTTTCATCATTAATTCCCCCATTTTTGTCGTAAACTAGTCTTATCATAGGTTTTGGGTTGATACGAAGTAGACACACCTTGTTGCATTACAGAAAGTATACTTGTTGTTGGATGACCCAAGCTCAGAGCATGTCCAAATTCATGAACAGATGTTTTAAGCTTCTTATCAGTAGTGTCCATACTATCTGTTTTGAATTGATGCACAGTCGCTTTTACCCAAGTATCGTAAGTAGTTGCAGATTGTGCAGATGTACCATTCCACGATTTGTAATAGTATGTAATGCAAATGTAACCAGATGTTGGTGGTTCGCTAGCGTCAAAATGTGTTACTATATCCGCCGTTGAGCCGTATTGATTCGACCCGCTTGAATATGTAAGAGATACCTTTGAGCTAATTCCATTCCACTGACTAGCTGCACTACTTGCTAGAGAAGCAGAACCCGTGCCAACACCATAAGTTAGAATACCTGATCGGAATCCCCCACTATATTCTATGGCTTCAGATTGCAGTGGTAAAACTAATAAAACTAAACCAATCAAAAACGAAGAAATAATTGTTTTCTTATTGAATTTATTCATATAAATTCCTTCTTTTACCTTATTTACATTAATATAGAAAAATTTTACAATCAATACATTTATATGAATATGGAATTTTTATACTGAATATATGACCCTTTAATGAAAACGAGCGCTGTTCCTTGTTACAGAATCGCCCCCCGATTGTTGAAGATTACAAATTATTAAAAGTGTTGTCTGCATACATACATCGTAATGACGTAAACTATACTATAAAAAGCACAAAAAAGTTTGATTCTTCAATAGAAATTGGATAATTTCGGAATGTTAGTTATGAATTAATAAGAAAAGAAGGAGAGATATGATGTTCGATCAAGTTGCGTATTTTATTTTTAAAGCCCTGTTAATTCTAACGGTTTTGGTTGTTGTGGTTGGAATCCCTCTTGGGGATACAATGATTAGAAAAAAATAAGACTTTTTCTAAAGGATGCACTTGAGAAAATTATGGTTGCTCTAGATGTTAAGAATTTAGGTGACTTGCTACAGTGTATAGATGAGGAAACAGATAACTAAAAAGGTTGTCTGTTTTTTTATATGTACTTTTCACTCTCAATTCCCTAAAATGGAAATATAAAGGGAGGTAAAAATTATTATACATAGGAGCTATGCAGCATTATTACTTAACTTACTACTTGCAGCGAAGATAAAAACCGATACCTGTAAATAATATTCAAAATTAAACAAAATAGAGTCTAAGAAAGAACACAATTTACTTGAAACTAAAGATGATATAGAAAAAGAATTAACATATTATAAAACCGAAACTTTTGAATTTTTAGAGGCTTATATAGATAAATTCGATGATTTTTTGGATTACAACTTTAGATAGGTATGAGGCAAACAATATTACAAATCGTGAATACCAAATATTAACCATGAATAATAAAGTTCCAAAGGAAGAACTCAGTAAAGAAATTAACATACTAGCTGAGGCTATTGTTTAAAATCTAAATATAGCTGCTACACATAAGTAAAATACTGCTGAAATAGTCATTCAGAAGAGGAAATAGATTTAGCTAAAAGTTCCATAATGACTGCTATAGAGTATGGAGAATTTAAGAGGAAATTCAACAAAGTAAGTCACTAAATCAGGAGATTGTATATGAGGTTTGTTAAAGGGCTAATAGGATTAATATTTATTACGGTTGGACTTATGTTAATAGTTATAACTATTGACGATTCTTTATTAATCAAAAATATACTTTTAAAAATTTTAGGGACATTTTGTATTTTTATTGGTGCAGATATATTACATAGGCAATTCCATCCTAATAAATACAAAAAAGATGACCAACTCGGCTAAGTTAGATTTGTTGGTCATCATTTTCCCTATTTACTTCTACGTTGCTGATTCGTAATATACAACTTAATTAAACGATCAGTGGTCATTGTTTGATAAAACCAATTTTGAATTAGTCTCTGTACTCCTTATATGCTATTAGCACTCCACATTATTTTCTGGAAGCTCATCTTCTTTGGGGGCTCTAACAGATTCTATAAATCGCTTTTCAGACGCACCAAATTCTTTATAATTTACTTGTGCTTGATGTAAAGAAACATTATTTGGACCAATCACTTTATCTGGTATGTCTTGTGCCACTGCATCATATTGCCAATAACAAACTTCACAAATATCAAAGTCACTCTCAACTGTGAAATATCCACAAGACGGACATTTTTTTATTGTCATTTTTATCACCTTTTCTATTTTGGAGCATATAGTTCAATCTGTTTTAACCAATACATAATTTTATTTTTTGTTTTTACTATTGCATAGTCACGCTCAGCTCTCCTTTGAATAAGAGCATTAATTTCCTAATATATTAGAATAAATATTCCTATTTCGTCAAGAAAATCATTAGATAATTTTACTACTTTTTGTATTTTATTATCGTAATATCTCCCTTGCTTTGTTATTGTTTGTTTTTCGAACTATATGATATAATGCCATTACTGACTAACCTTAATAGGTCACATGAAGCTGTAGCGCTACCGTACGCTACAGCTTTTTTTGATAAGTCACCCTTTTACCCATTTGTTCTTTAGATTACGAAACTTTCCCATAGCACTACCGTATAACGATTGAAAGATTATTATGAGGAGCGTTATTATATGGAACAAAAAATACAAGCATTAATTATTGCAACAAAAGAGAAATTCGGATTAACTAATTATTATTTACATACCTCTTCATTTTATAGAAGCTTAGATGTATTTGAAGATACAACCTATACATTTACTACAGAGTGGCTTCCTTCTCATGCTAAAAAGGTAGAAGAGGATGATTTAAATCCACCAGGAACTGCAATTATTGACATAGATGTGCATACTGGTCAGCTTAAAAGAATCTTGTTTGTTAATAACAAGTCTTTTGCTGAAAAAAACATAATTGTCAGCACTTCCACAAATGATATTATTCAATGGGTTGAGGAAGAAACAGGACTTACCTATAACGAGCAGTTTCAGTTAATAGAAGAGGAAAATGGAAGATTATTTTTTAAAGAATGTTTTATGGGTATCCCCGTTTCCCCATCTGGCTTTATTGAAATTAAATATAATCAGGATGGTCAGCTGACACTTTTTTCAGCCATAGGTCAATTTCCTCCCAAAGAAAAATTTAAACAAGATGTTCCTGCATTATCCTTAGAAAAGGTTGCAGATTTGCCAAGAAAACAAATAAAGCTTATGGAATTCCCATTAGAGAAGCAGAAGCAAATTCTTCCCTTCTATGGCTTTGAGGAAATTTATATAACGAATGATTTAACAAGGACAATTCCCTATGAATTTTTTGTAAACGACAAAATACAACTGGCAATCAATAAAATTATTTATTGGGATTCACCGACCAATCAATTATTTGAAAAAAAATGCCTTACATTTGCCAATGATGTCACAATAGAACAGGTTATATCTAGGGAGCATCATCCGAATTTATTACCAATTACAAATCTGGAAAAAGAACAATGTATAAGCACCGTTTCTGATTTTCTACGTCAAGAATATCCGAATGATACAGGGAAGTGGTTACTGACAACCCTTTATCGTCAGGATAACTATATTTATGCAACCTTAAAATATAATGAGCATTCCAATTTTATTTTTAAGCGAAAGCTACTTGTTATCATTGCTGCGGAAAATTTACAAGCAATCAATAGTATGGATAGTCAATTTATGTTAAAGACATTCGAAGCTTATACTACCGTTGAAAAAGGAACAATCACCGAAAATCAAGCGTTTGATACATTGAAAGATCTTCTTGAGCTTACACCTGTATATGTCTACGATAAACAATTAGCACAATATATTTTGTGTGGGAAATTAGATTGTGCATTTGCAGTCAACGCTACGAATGGAGAACTTGTAAAATTAGATGATTTATAAGAATCCTTATATAGATAAGTAATGGTTTGGGTTACTTTTGTCCAAGTGACCCCTCCCTTGTTGTTTTGAGTGATTTTATAGTCACTCTTTTTTGATACACTTCACTTTGATTTTTTCACCCTCTTGACGAACATTTGTTCTTGTATTAGAATACGAAAAAAAGGAGGTCATTTTTATGCAAACTATAAACACCATTGAATTAGTACATTTCTCAGAAGATTATGTAGATGTTTTACATGACTTTGATCTTCCAAAAGAGCAATCTCAATTTACGGCCCTTCCTAAAGAGATTTCTATAGAAATGGTTGGACAGTACCCCCTTGTTATTTTGAGTGACAATGTACCAGTTGGATTTTTTGTTCTTCATGCAACAGGGAGAGTGAAAGAATACTCTAGCAATCCAAATGCTATGCTGCTTACGGCATTATCTATTGACCATAAGCAACAAGGAAAGGGATACGCCAAAAAGGGCATGCTGGTACTGTCTGACTTTATTAAAAGAGAATTTAAGGAATGCAATGAGGTCGTTTTAGTAGTGAACCATAAAAATATTCCTGCTCAAAATTTGTATTTAAAAGTAGGCTTTGTTGATCATGGGGAAAGAAGAATAGGACCTATTGGCGAGCAAATTGTGATGAATTTACACATTTAGTCATATAGAATTCAAAATTGTTAATCTTGGCGATATATGTGATTCTTCAGGATGTTTTTCAACATTAAATTACAAAATCACTCATTATGTAAGCTCAAATGAGTGATTTTGTAATTGCTGCAGCAATAGTTCTTCAACTTGCGTTTTTAACGCTTGGTTGGCATAGCGTAGCACTTCATCGTTCCCTGCTGTGGCAATTTGCACATCACTAAAATATTCATCGATGCGATGCCACCCCACTACTCGTATTTGCTGCTGGGCTAGCTGACGTTTTAGCTGGAAATAATCCTTTCGTAAATTCTTTAACAAGGCATCCATTAAAGGTAAAAAAACAAGCTTCATTTTAAAGTACTCTGCCCGTTTATAATCCTGCTGCAATGATTTTACAGCTAAATCTAGCAAAAGATATTGATGCAGTAAACTTCGTTGTTCGCCGTTAATCATTATAATCATCTTCTATACGTGCGGCATAAATTTGACGTAAAGGAATAGGCTTTGTGTTTGTCATTGTTTCTAATAATAGCTCTTGATTCTCCTCATCAATGGCTTGAATAACCCCACTCCACTGCAAATAGTTAGCCTTCTCCCATATAGTTAACATAATATTTTTATTTTGCACAAAAGCGCGCTCTATGCTTTGCTGTAATTCTTCCTGCTCCCATTCAGCCAGTTCACGCGGCAACTCAACATAGCTTTCTTGCTTCCATTCTTTCAAAAGCTTCAGATGCTCCGGTAACATCATCGCTGTCCATTTCATTGTTCCTCTATCTCGTATCATCTCGTTCACTCCTTATGCTAAATGTCCACCTACTAAGCGATTTCGTGTGATAGCCGTACCCGCCTTTGTATAAGAAGCTGCCCTTAATAAGGCTATTGCTCCATATTTTCTACGGATCGCATCCATCACATGACCAATGATCTGTCGCTGCTCCTTATGTGCATCAAATAAGTCCAATTGGATACTGCGTTCTGGTTCCAAATTTGTTATTCTAACAGACAATTGACGTGCTGGTTCACCTGCAAAGTACTCATCCAGTAATTCAAGACAAGTTTGATACATGACGAGCGTTTCACTTGTTGGTGTCTCAATTGTTCGAGAGCGATGAAACCCTTTTGTCATCGCATTGCGGCTATAGGAAAGCCCTAAGCTAATTGTGCGGCCAACATATCCTGCTTCACGCGTTCGTCGCATGACATCTTCACACATTTCCAGTAGCACAACCGCAATCTCTTTTCGGGTGTGATAATCTCTCATTAGCATTTGTCCTTTCCCAAAGCTTAGCGCTGCATTCGTCACCAAGGGTTCTCCTAACGTGGAAAGATCAATTCCCCATGCGTGATAATATAATTGATTGCCCATAACGCCAAAGCGCTTTTCTAATTCCTTTAAATCTGCGTTTGCTAGCCCTCCAACTGTCTGTATACCCATTGCATGTAAGTTCCGTTCCATCTGTTTGCCAATGCCCCACATTTCGGACAATGGTCGTACTGGCCAAAGCTTTTTTGGAACATCTTCATAGCTCCACTTAGCAAAACCAGATTTTTTAGCCTCTAAATCTAATGCTAATTTAGCCATTAGCATATTGGGGCCCATACCGATTGCGGAGGGGATGCGAAATTGCTCGTAAATCGCTTGTTGAATCGTTTTTGCCGCTTGCTCAGGCGAACCCCAAAGCTTTTCTGTACCTGTTAAATCCACAAAGCTTTCATCGACACTGTAGACATGAATCGCGTCAGCAGGGACATACTTAGCTATAAGTCGAGTAATCGCCATTGACATGTCTAGAAAAAATGACATTTTCGGTTCAAAAAGCTTAATATCTGGATGCTTAGGAATCTCATAACGCCTATTTCCTGTTTTGATTTTAAATTTTTCCTTCATCATTGGTGAAGCTGCAAGTACAATACTACCCGGCTGTTCAAAATTACCTATAACGGCAATGGGATCTTTCAAAACATCTAAACCCTCTAGCACAGCAATACAGCTAGCATAAAAACATTTCATATCAATACAAAAAATGTCCCTATGTGGTAGAGCGTCATAATTCATATAACCTCACGCTTTCCTTGTGCAACAGGCAGTATCGCTAGAACATTGTTAATCATAAACGTACGCTTTGCTCGTCTTGTAAAGCAGAATGCTGTAAATGAATTACCAGCGAGCTTGATGATCTTTATACGCCTTTTCGTAATGGCACCAGACTGGGATATATACATCATGCTGACTATTTGTTGACGCTGCATTACTTTTATTAACTGTTCTTTCACCTTTACTTTCCTCCTCAAAAATCAAGTGAGTTCTAACAGGAGCTGTTTTTAACACAGAACAAATGTTTGTGTTTTCATTATACGCACACACGTTCTTAATTAGAAGTGGTAATTTTAGCTAATTTGGACTTTAACATGGAAACTAAACATAGGCTTTTGTTTAAGCCTAAAATGACTTTGTACATATGCTTATGATGAGTGTTTCATTTTGATTTAGAAGGGATGTCATTATTAGCTCAACAATTGATTATACGTCACCGTCCACACAATTCACTTTTGACGTCAATCAATTTCGCCTTGGCGTAATTGCGTCTGGATTTTGAATTGTGCCCGCACAATTCATTCCTTTGAAAATCCGTGACATCCGCCGGAGGCTTTATCTTCATTCAGTAGGAATTTGGACACCCACTGAAAAGGAACCAAAATCGCTTTCATTTCAGCACCTGTAGAAGTAGGAGTCTTCTGTTGAATGAAGATAAAAGTAAGCTGTTTAAAAAAGATAATCGAAATTATATAAATGTTCCTGGAATAGAACAATTAAATACATTGGAAAATGTGTCCTTGCTTGATATTTTTCTAAGTAAGGACAATGTGATTGAACCCCATTATCATCAAAATGCAGGAGAGCTTATATATTGTATTGCTGGTGCTGCTATCGTATCCATACTTAATCCATTTACCAAGAAGCTTCAAAACTATCCTATAAAACCGGGCCAAGTTGCAAATGTACCTAAAGGCTGGTGGCATTATGAGGTAGCTACTGAGGATGACACGCATCTACTAGCTATTTTTGATGCCCTGACTCCTGAGGTTATTTTAGGTTCAGATAATTGAGATTTACACCTTCCAATATTATGGCTCACACTTATTGCTTAGATGAAAATCTGTGAAAAAAAGCAATAGCACCAGTTGTACCATCGACATATATTGGACCAGCCAAAGACTGTAATCGTGTAAAATCAGCTTCTGATAAACCAAAAGATTCTCATCATCGTAAACACAAGTATCAGTATCCACAGTACACAAATCCGTATTCATGCCCGCACCGCAGCCCATATATGTATCCATATGGCCCCTATTACTAATTAATAGACAGTAGCACTCAAGGGTGACCAACTTTTATCGCATAAAAATAGATAAAAGGGAAACCATATATAGTAAAGTCATCGCTTTGTTTTTACTAAATGAGGTGTAGAGAATGGAATTATTTCCACTGATCCATACAAATTTTTGGGATGCTGTAATAGCCGTTCCAGCCGTTTTACTTATTACGCAGCTAATAAAGGTGTTTATGCATATTCAACCTAAATATGTTCCAGCAATTGCTCTTGCTATTGGCTTGATTATTTCTATCTTTATAAGCCATCGACATAGCCTTATTGCAGGCGTATTTATGGGCTTTTTTTATGGGTACGCAGCAATTGGAAACTTTGCAGCATTGAAAACAACCATTAATAGCTATAAAAATAAGAAGAAAAACAACCTTTTAATGTAAAAAAATGATTAAAATTCTAATTCAAAACACATCCTAATTTTAAATAAATGCAATGAGGATTAGGAAGTGTAATTATGGAATTGGCAAATAATAATTTAGAGTCATTACGTTTTAAGGAAATTTTTCAGATTTGGACACAGCTTGGCGTTAATAATAGCTATATAGCATCCAATCATGCATTTTTTAAGCATGCTACCGATAAAAATTTGAAGGTGATTATCGTAGAATTTATTCAATGTTTAAAAGAGGAAAATAAGCAATTACAAGCCTTATTAAAGGACAATGGCGTGCTTGCCCCTTCTGCATCCATTGACTATAAAAAATTAAAAATGGGAGATATACGAGGGAAAACTGCTATCAATGATACCGAAATCAGTGCCATCCTATCGATGAATATCGCTTCCTCTGTTATTTCAGTTAGCCAATCTTTTGAAAAAGCTGTAAAAAAGAAGTATGTGTCAAAATATGGGGAGCTTCATATGAGATATGCCATACTGGGTGCAAAACTCATACAGTTAAGTAAGGACAAAGGCTGGTTACTAGCTCCAGCTGCAAATAGATAAAACAAGCTCTCGTTTTTCTGAAACGAGAGCTTGTTAACTTTTCACCTATTATCGAGTTCTCACAAAAAACAGCTTGTACCACTGATTGACAAGGAATGGTAGAACAGACAGACTATAAATAAAACCTAATTGTGCCAAACTTAATGTAGCAACCTCAAAAACACCTGTAAGCATTGGCATAAATAATACGGCGTGTAAGCTTAAAAAGCCAATTAAAAATGCTACCCAAGTATATTTATTGGAAAATACGCCAATGGTAAAAATAGATTCTTTAGATCTAGAGTTAAAGCCATGCACTAAGCGTGACAAACATAATGTGGTAAATGCCATCGTGCTCGCAGTTAAAGTATCACCTGTTGACAACCCAATTTGAAAGGCAATAATGGTTGAAATGGCAATTAATATCCCCTCAAGCACCACCTGCGTCGTGAATACTTTATTTAATAGCGGTTGATGGATATCTCTAGGCTTGTCCTTCATTGTTTTTTTGTTATTAGGCTCTAGACCAATTGCAATAGCTGGCAAGCTATCAGTCAGCAGGTTAATAAACAAGAGATGCACAGGTGCAAAGGGCACTGGTAAGCCTAAAATAGTTGCATATAACACAACAAAAATGGCACCCGCATTCCCCGATAATAAGAACAAAATAGCGTTTTTAATATTCGTATAAATACTTCTACCATTTGCAATAGCCTTAACAATCGTTGAAAAATTATCATCCGTTAAGATCATTGAGGAGGCATCTTTTGCTACTTCTGTGCCTGTAATGCCCATCGCCACACCAATATCGGCTTGTTTTAGTGCAGGACCATCATTAACGCCGTCTCCTGTCATGGCAACGACCTTTCCTGTTTCCTGCCAGGCTCTCACAATGCGAATTTTTTGTTCTGGTGTGACACGTGCATAAACTGAAAAATCTTTTACTTTTTCTTGTAATTGTTGATCTGTTAAATCTGCAATTTCATGCCCTTCAATCGCTTCTGTCGGATCTTTTAAAATACCGATTTGCGTAGCGATAGCAGTCGCCGTTATTTTATGATCCCCAGTAATCATCACTGGCTTTATACCAGCCTTTATACAATTTTCAACAGCTGCTTTGGATTCTTTTCTTGGCGGATCCATCATAGCGACAAGCCCCACAAAAATTAAATCTTGTTCAGCTCTTACATTGATTGCTTGATTGTCCCTTACCTCTTTATAGGCAATGGCTAGTACTCTTAGCCCATTCATAGAGAAATCACGATTCGCTGCATTGATTTTTTGACGATGGTGCTGTGTAATATCAAGAATTCCTGCAGATGTTTGAATTTTTACGACTTTAGGTAAAAGAACATCTACTGCTCCTTTAGTAATCATAATCGATTGCTGATCCATTTTATTCACAGTACTCATCAGCTTTCTATCTGAATCAAAAGGAATTTCCGTCAATCTTGGATAACGTTCCCTAATAACGACTTCATCAAAGCCATATTGCTTTCCCAATTTCACAAGGGCAATTTCAGTAGGGTCACCTATTTCCTTTTGATCTCTTTCCACCGCATCACTACATAATATTCCCTTGATAATCAAATCTTTTTCGACTGTATTCGTGGTGTGTAGCCAATCATGTGGAATCACTTTTTGGTCCACATAGACCTCTTGAACCACCATTTTATTTTCAGTTAATGTGCCTGTTTTATCCGAACAAATAACGGACACACTTCCCAAGCTCTCAACGGCATAGAGCTTTCGTATAATAGCATTTTCCTTAGCCATTTTTTGCGTCCCAAAAGCCAGTACAATGGTAACAATTGAACTTAAAGCCTCTGGAATTGCTGCAACTGCAAGTGATACAGCAAACATAAATGATTCTACCAGTGCTCGTCCACGAAATAGGTCAATTGTAAAAATAGCTAAACAGATTAATGTAATACCTAAAGCTAACTTTTCCCCAAATTGATCTAAACTTATTTGTAGAGGCGTCTTCTTTTCTTTCGCCGTATCTAATAGATTGGCAATTTTACCGATTTCAGTTTGCATGCCAATCGCTGTAACCATGACAATGCCACGACCATTTGTCACAAAGCTTCCAGAGTACACCATATTTTTTTTATCAGCCACTGTTACATTGCTATTCCTGATTGGATCGATATGTTTGGCTACAGCAATGGATTCACCTGTTAAAGAGCTTTCATTGATATGCAAATTATGACTTTCTAATAATCGTCCATCCGCATTGATATAATCGCCAGCCTCCAAATACAAAAGGTCACCGACGACTATATCTTCCGAAGAAATCTCTATTAGCTGATTATTGCGCATGACTTTGGCAATTGGAGAGGTTAATGCTTTTAAGTTATCCAAAGATTGTTCAGCCTTGACATGCTGTACAGTGCCTAGGATTGCATTTAAAATAACAACAATCATGATAACGATTGTACTTTCTACTTCCCCTAATAAAAATGAAACGAATGCAGCAATGATTAAAATAATTACTAATAAATCTTTAAACTGTCCAAGAAAAACGGCTAATGTACTTGTCTTTTTCCCTTCCTCTAACACATTATAGCCGTATACTTCCTGTCTCTTTTGAACGTCATAATCACTCAATCCTTGATCTGTTACATTCAATGTTTTCATAACTTCAGCTGATGACTGTTGATGATACTCTGACATTCGATTCCCCCTCCATTTGAAATGATTAGACGAGCTGTACCCTTTGTAAAGGCCTGATTATGCTAAATCCCCTCTCACTGACTAACATTCAGGAGAAAAATTATTAGTGGCTCTTTCCCTTTCACAAGAATTGGTAAAGTCTTTGTAAACAATTTTTTGTATTTTTATATTGCGCCTTATTAGCTCATAAGATTAGATTCTCATCAGTAGAATTCTTTCAACTAATATCAAAAAATAGTATTACATTGGCCTTATCTCTTTCTCTTTGAGCCCCTAAAATACTTTAACTACAACAATCTATTCCTTGTCCTATTCCAGTATGATAATAATCGATAGAGAAATTAATTATTTGTTTGATAGCTGAATGTAAATAAATGCAACCATAACAATTTGAGCAGTAATCAGCTAATACTCAACCATGAATATCGTATAAATACAAAAAAGGCATTTGGAATATGGCTACTCCAAATGCCTAGATTCCCCTAAAGGGCATTATTTTAACTGCTTCTCTTTATTCACCACTAGTAAATAATCAAGTGCACTCATTCTAGTAAGTTTATGGGTAAACTTTATGGCATCCGCTTGAGAATCAAACATAAAGTTTTCGAGTTCATCTGTTGGTATATATTGATTGTCGATTTTTCTTTTTAGTTTGCGGACAGATAAAGTATGTGAATCCTCTTCATACAAAATAATAGCACCCACATTTCGATAAAACGTCTGATCAATTGTTGCAACCACCTTGACATTTTTAAACTCTGTTAAATCTACCTGCATATATTTACCAACCTCCCTTAAACTTACATTCTATCTCGAGCCATGATTGTCCTTCTTTTTAAATGACTTTTTTGGCTATTTCCCCCAGAACGATGTGTAAAAATCTCTATGAATTGTGTTGAGCGGATGTTAAGTCTAGCTCATGCTCTTTAGAAACTGGTGCTCTTTTTAAAGAGAAAATAGCACAGCCTAAAGCACATAAAACTAAAATGGCACCAAAGCTAGATAAATGCGTGACAGACCCTGTTACAGCAAACATCGCTCCTCCAACAGCAGAACCGATGGATATTCCAATCTGTAATGCGGCTGTATTTAAGCTTTGTTGAATATCAGAAGTTTTCGGATCAATCTGTATTAAATAATTTTGTAGTGGAGGAGTAAGTGCCCAGCTAAGTGCCCCCCATAAAACGGTGACAATTAAAAACAGTGGTAGGGCAACAATTGTATAAGGAATACTAAATAATACAACCGCAAATACTGAGACAACCATTATAATCGCTTTTCCAGTACCAATTTTATCACTTAACCAGCCACCTAGTGCATTCCCACTGACAGACGCGACTCCAAAGATTAGATAGCAAATACTAATCCAAGAAGCATTCATATGAAATACTTCTACTAAAAATGGTGTGAGGTATGCATAGAGCATATAATGACCTGCCAGCATAAATAGTGTTGTTAGTTGTGCACTAAAGATTTTTAAATTAGCCAATGATTTAATTTGAGCCTTTAATGGGACCACTTCTACAACTGGCATTTTTTCAAGCAGCAACGCAATAAGAATCATGGATATCGTTGAAAGAAGTGCGATTCCTAAGAACACAGCTCGCCAACCAAATGCCTCGGTCACAAATATTCCCATTGGTACACCGATGACGAGTGCAGAACTAACCCCAACAAAAACAAGCCCTAATGCTTTTGCACGATGTCTTGGCTGGACAATTTTTGTTGTAATTGTTAATGATAAAACAATCACTAACGCTGTGCTCATCGCTGTAAAAATTCTAGCAACCATCACTGTCAGGAATGTTGTACTAAAAAATGTCATGATATTCCCAATGGTAAAGATTAATAAAGAAATAAGATATAGGCGCTTCCTTTCCACTTTTGCTGTTAATGATAAAAGGACAGGCGCAGAAATTGCATAGACAAGAGCAAAAATGGTAATTAATTGACCTGCTGTTGCTAAGGATACATTTAAATCCTCTGCGATTTTTGGTAATATACCACCAACAATTAACTCCACTAATCCTACTGCAAACGTAGTAGCAGCAAGAATATAAACTCTCCAATTCATCGTAATCACCCTTCCATTAGACATCATTTTTGTAGAGGATACTTCTCATTCGTCCTGCACCATATAAACGTGGCAATAGCAACACACATCAGCCTGATTTATCCGGAATAACAGAGATGGGCTAAAAAAACAAAAAAAATCCTGACTACAAAAATGAAGCACAATTTTTGTAGTCAGGATTTTATGGTTCCTGGTAGAGACCCTCAATCCATATTATTGAGGTTATACAGATCAAATATTTACCCTAGCTATATTAGCATATTGAATTTTACATGACAACAATTTTTTATGATTCTACTTCACATCCACTATACAAAAAATGGTTAAAAATAGAATTTAAACCATTTTATTTATACATTTAGCTAGCCACTTACAATAAAAAATGCCATTTACAGAAGAAAGATTTTAGATTTAACTTATATTTTTTCAAATTTGGCCATAAATAATACTAGAAAGAATATTGTGAGGTGATTGTTTGCGTATAGTAGGTTTAGTATGCTATTTCTTAGTGTTGTTTTATGGCGTAGAACTAGTAATAGAAGAGCTGGCTATTGATGAACCAGCAAACATATCCTCTAAACTAGGCAAACCGCCAATTCCCATCAAAGAAACTGTAGAAAACTCAACCGTTTGTGTCTATTATCCCTCTTCTACAGAATGTACCGCTCTATCAAATAACTAAAAAGACAAAATGTGTTTCAGCTAAAAAAGTAAATAGCAAAAGGCAGAAATATTGATTGAAAACAATATTTCTGCCTTTTCAGTTTTATATTTATAATTTAGACATTCGTTATTTTTTTGAACCAATATGGAATTGATTAAACGGATAGAGTGTAACCTTAGCTTCACCATAAATGGCATCCTTAGAAATTAAACCATAATGACGACTATCGTAACTTTTTAGTCGATTGTCGCCAAGAACAAAATACATTCCCTCAGGCACCTTTTTTTCATTGACCAGTTGTTCTAAAGTGAAATTTTCTGTAATGCGTAATTGATTCGGATCATCTGTTTGACGATTCACATAATCCTCTTTATAAGCTTTACCATTAACATATAGAACATCATCCTTCATTTCAACCGTGTCACCAGGCAAACCAATAACCCGTTTGATATATAATTCGTCCTCTGTTGGTGATTGAAAAACAATTTGGTCAAAGTGTTCAATTTTACTCGTTTTACTAACAATTATGATATCCTTATCATGATAAGTGGGGTACATCGAAGCACCCTGCACTTTAATCGGTGCGAATAAAAATTGCTTACAGCCTAATACCACAATAGCTGTAATCACAATAATTTTAAGATAGGATAGTATTTCTTTTTTAAAATTTGTTTTTTCCTCTTGCATATTCATTCCCCGATACTGTTTTTTTATAGTATAACATTTTATAAAGTGTATTGACGAATGATTCACACAAATTGTTTCATAGCCACAAAAAATAGACAAAGTTTTTTCACTTTGCCTAGATTAATTCTATTTTTTTAAAATTATCAATGGTTACTTTGCGTAGCAGAGTGATGTTGTTCATTTAATAAGTCTACTGCTAAAACAATACCTACAGGTAATGCAACTGCTAATAAAATTGTGCCTATAATCATCACAATCACTCCCTTAACCATTTCTAAATCAAAGTATACACTAAATTTTCTGATATTTCAAATAAAAAAGAAAAAAATCATTCAACTAGGCATGCACCCTACCTGAATGATTTTTTAGGTTTACATAAAGATTTTTAAGCACAATAGTTGTAACTGCTGTATAGTAGATCTAATTGGATGTTTTTGAGCCTTACGTTTAGGTACATAGCTGTGCATGCAATTATTGAGAGCTGTATACCTAAGCACCTGGGTCCTCCCATTCATTCATCTCCCTCCCTTCACGATCGAAAATTTTACAGCTATATTACCTAAAAAATCCCTATCAACCTCCTTCCCGTTTATTGCAAATGCTCTTTTAACTCTGCTTGAATTTTTTGAAGCTCTGTATCATTTGGGATATAGTACCATATATGATCGATTTTTTTGCCATCTCCCTCTTCAAATGACAGCTGATCAATATTGCGATTCATTTTTTTATAAATACTTTGTAATTGAATTAAATCTTTCATGGTGAAATTCATACGTACATTATCTCCAACTACCTCCAGCATATCTGTAGCCTTTAAAAGTAAAGATGATGTGGAAGATGCTTTTTTCATAACCGCCTCAATAATTTGTCGTTGACGAATTTGTCGACCAAAATCACCGCGAGGATCTTCATATCGAATGCGAGAAAAAATTAGTGCCTCATCCCCCGTTAAAGTGACATCTCCCTTTGGAAAATGATATGAATTATAGGTTAAATCCATGTCATTTTCGATAGTAACGCCACCAATCGTATCAATAATTTGAAGGAAACCCTCCATATTAATAAACACATAATAATCAATTGGAATATCTAAAAAATGCTCTACCGTATCGACAGCCATGGGAACTCCCCCAAATGCATAGGCATGATTAATTTTGTCAACAGAATCATGACCAATAATCTCCGTCCGAGTATCTCGTGGTATACTAAGCATTTTCATCGTTTGTTTTTCAGGATTAACCGTTACAACAATCATTGTATCTGAGCGTCCACTATCATCTTTACGCTCATCCACTCCAAGCAGTAACACAGAAAATGGCTCTTTTTTTGTTACTGTTTTTTGATCTATCCCCTCATTATCCGCTGCTTCAATTAAAGGTGTATTTATTTTATTCATCGTTTTCTGGATCGTATAATAAGCAGTACCTATAAAGATTAAAAAAATTGCTACTAGGCTGCCTAATATCCAAAGCCATATTCTCTTCTTGCTCTTTCTCTCTTTAGAGCGCTTCATATTTTTTTCCATACATAAGTCCTTTCTTGCTAAACAGATTTACCCCTCTTTTTGACGTTTTAAGTTGGAAAAAAGTTTATATAGTCTATTTATATGCATATTGGACGAAAAAAAGACGTACACTAGTATTTACTAAATATACGCCAACCTATTCCTGAATTGGTAAATAATCTTCAAAACCTTCTAATAGATCAATCCCCCGATTTAAAAGGTCTGTGTAAACCACTTCATCACCAAAGAAATTGTACCTAGTCGAGAAAATTTTTCTGATTAATTGAAAATTCATTATTGTTGATATATAATTTTTTAAAAATTAATAGATACATTGTCTCTATAAAAGAAACAATGTTGGATAATTTCACTAGCATTTAGGAGGTATTTTTTATGTATCCAAAAAGAAGAGAAAAATTAGTCTCCCTTATGAAGGAAAACTCTATCGACATAACTGTCTTAGTTCCTGGACCCAATATGTATTATTTTACAGGCTTACATTTAAAACAAAGTGAACGCATAGCTTTAGCGATTATCACGAAAGACGAAAAATTATATTTTTTAATGCCACAAGTAGAGTTAAATAAAATGGATGCCAAAAGCAGCAATGCCATTTTCTCTTATTCAGATGAAGAAGGACCTAATCATGCGCTTCAGCAATTAAGGCAGCAAATAGGTTCATTGCGTGTAGTGGGAGTAGAATTTGACCTCATGCATGTGAAAGAACAAAAAATAATTGAGTCACTTACATATGAGCATTTATATGATATAGGAGAGGTGATTCGAGAACTTCGTATAAATAAAGATAGCAACGAAATTCAATTAATGAAACAAGCTGTAAACATAGTAGAAGAGAGTCTCGAAGCAACATTACCAATTATTAAAGCTGGGATTTTAGAAATGGAGGTGGCTGCACAATTAGAGTATGAAATGAGACGTCGAGGATCGGAAGGAACACCATTTGGAACAATTGTTGCTTCTGGCTATAGAGGTGCACTTCCACACGGTAGAGCCTCTACGAAAACAATTGAAGCTGGTGAATTAATCGTTTTAGATTTCGGCTCGATTTACAAAGGCTATGTGGCAGATATAACAAGAACAGTGGCAGTGGGAGAACTTTCACCAACATTAGAAAAAATCTATAGTATCGTTAAGCAAGCAAATGAAGCTGCCATTGAGACTATTAAACCTGGACAAACGGCTCATGAAATTGATGAAACTGCAAGAGCTATTATTCAAAATGCTGGCTATGGAGAGTTTTTCACACATCGACTAGGACATGGAATTGGACTAAGTGCTCATGAGGAACCTTATTTAATGCAGCAAAATAATCTTGTTTTAAAAGCTGGCATGGCCTTTACCATTGAACCAGGGATATATGTAAAGGATGTGGGTGGTGTTCGTATCGAAGATAACTTGATTGTCACAGAAGATGGCTATGAAAATTTAATGACGTTTTCCAAAGAATTAATCATTTTATAAGGTTGGGATGGACATGACAATTGATATAAAAAAGATTCAAAAGGATATGCCGCTGTTGGACAAATATATCTATCTTAATACTGCTGCTGCTTCTGCCATGCCACAGCCAGTAGTAGATGCCATGACGAGCTATATACAGAAACAAGCTAGCATTGGTCCCTATCTGCCCTCCTTTCGTCAGGAAACCTATGAAAATATTGATATTGTTCGTGAAAAATCAGCAATATTAATAGGCGCAAAAAAAGAAGAAATCGCCTTTGTCCC
Source organism: Lysinibacillus sp. GW821-FHT14F06 (assembly GCF_058803665.1). Taxonomy (NCBI): domain Bacteria; kingdom Bacillati; phylum Bacillota; class Bacilli; order Caryophanales; family Bacillaceae; genus Lysinibacillus; species Lysinibacillus sp. GW821-FHT14F06. The sequence continues at coordinate 58,320 of NZ_JBXAPF010000012.1, read as the reverse complement.
GAATGGTTCGATGGCTGTTAATTTTGTTTCAGGGGGTTTGCAGTGGGAAAAAGGCGATGAAGTCATTGTTTTGGATACAGAGATGCTAAGTAACTATGTGCCTTGGCTTGCACTTGAGCAACAAGGTGTTCATTTAAAGATTTTTAAAACAAATTTAAACTATATGGTGGATCTAGACAAGCTAGAAAAATTCATAACACCTAAAACAAAAATGATTGCATTTGCACATATGTCTAATGCTTCGGGTGCTATTCAGCCGGCAAAGGAAATATGTCAGCTAGCCAAGCAAAAAAATGTTTTAACATTAATCAATGCAAATCAAACAGTTGGCTTGATTCCTATCGATGTCAAAGATCTTGACTGTGATTTCTTACTTACCTGTGGACGAAAGTGGCTTCGAGGTCCAGAAGGATCAGGCATTCTTTATGTTCGTCAAGAGCTTATCCAAACACTAACACCGATTATGATTGGTTGGGGAAGCACCAATTGGGACTATCGCAACAATGACTATTCCTTTGTAACAACAGCCAAACGCTTTGAACCTGGATGCCCTGTTATTCCTAGTATATTAGGATTAGGTGCGGCTATCGATTATGCAAATGATATTGGCATTCATGCCATCCATCAGCAAGTAAAGCTATTAACTACTTATTTGCTAGAGCAGCTTCAATCTATAGAAGGTATCGTCATATACGGGCCTCAGCAAGTAGCAAATCGTTTATCGATTACCCCGTTTAATATTAAAGGTATTTCACCAGATGATGTGACCAATTATTTAGCACAGCATGGAGTCATTATTGAGGCAGGAACCTTTATGGCAAATACGATTATGGAACGTAATAGCATTAATAAGATGGCTCGTTTCTCGCCACATTATTTTAACACGTTCAAGGAGATTGATATTGCCATTTCATTGATAAAGGAACTACGATAAATGACAAAAGCAAGGGCTCAGAGTAGAGAAAACTCCCTGAGCCTTTTGTGGATTACTCATGATAAAATTTAAAGCTATACTGATCGAAATATCTTTGGATACTCATCGCTGCATATTGGAGCACTTTTACCATATCAGGCAGTTTTTCCTCTACTGGTTTACGATAATTGGGACCAGCAATGGTTAATGAAGCAATAATCTCACCTTTATTATTAAAAAGTGGTACGCCGAGACCAAATACTGAATGGGAATATTCTCCTGTAGTAAAGCACCAGCCCTGTGTTCGAATTTTTTCTAAATCAATTAACAACTCCTCTGGGTCTGTAATCGTTTCAGTTGTTAACTTTTTCATGCCACTATCCATAATATCCTTCTGCTTCTTCTCTGGAAGATAAGCCATAATGGTCTTACAAGATGCACCTATGTATAACGGTGTACGAGTCCCCATTGAAACAGAGAACTTAATTGTTTGCGAGCTTTCTGCAATTTCAACCGTTACACCATCTGCTCCGTCAAGCCATGTTAAAAAGACGGATTCTTTTATTTCCTCAGAAAGTTTTTTCATAATTGGTAAAACAAAATCAGAAAGATTCAATTTTTCTTTTACCATTTGCCCATACTCTAAAAAACGTAGTCCTAATTCATATTTTTTTGTCTCAGGGTTCTGGTTTAAAAAGCCATGATTTTCAAAGGTAGCTAAAATCCTGTGAATAATAGAATGGCTTATATTCATTTCTTTTGCTAATTCACGCACACCCCATGCAGGATTCTCTTTACTAAAATATTTTAATACTTCTAATGAATTATCTAAAGTTTTTAATGCCATTTTTCACCTCGAATGTCTCTATATTAGAACCACAATTTGATTATAAAATGGAGCTAAATAATTTTCAATCCTGCCAGCTAAATTATGTATATATTTCAAAATCAATTTCACCTTGGCGTAATTGCGTTCGGAATCGGCTTTGTGCTTGCACTAAGAGTAGGTGTCCACTGAAAAGGAACCAAAACCACATTCATCTCACTACCTGTAAGTCTTCTGTATCTGCCGCTGCCGCTACGCTTTCGATACGAAAAACATTTGCTGAATGAAGATAAAAAAGCCACTTCACTTTGAAGCGACTTTTCTATCTATATATTTTTGTCTTGTATTCCTTGAACTAATTTTTCTTGGATTAGCAAATATTGTGCAATCTCATCCTCATTCAATACTTCAAAAAGCTGCATAAAAACCTCTTGTCCAATGGATTGGGCTTTTATTAAGGCTTCTTCACCTTCTGTTGTAATTTGTAAGCGAATAGTACGACGATCAGATGGGTCATATAATCTTTCTGCCAAACCGAGCTTGACTAATTTTTCAGCAATATTCGTCATTGCTCCTTTTGTATAGCCAATCGTTTCTGCTAATTCAGCTTGTTTCTGCGGTCCTTTTGTCTGAAGCTCACTTAAAACTAGAATTGGTGAAATCCCTAACGGATAGGGAAATGACTTCGTAAAACGAATAATATTAGCGTTGTTCATTTGTTCAATCATATGAATGAGTTTAAAAATATTTGTTTGTTTCAAAAAAATCCTCCTCAAAACCCGAAGCAATTAGTGAAGCATTACTGAACCCCCGTCCACCATAATGGTTTGACCAGTGATATATTGTGAATCGTCGGAAGCTAAGAAAAAGCTACACGACCAATATCTTGTTCAACATCCCCGAAGCGACCTAGCGGGGTTTTACTTCTAACAGCTTCATAATACTCAGGCTGTGCTTTTGCCCATGCTTGTACACCTGGTGAATTAGCAAGTGGGCTAATAATATTTACATTAATACCAAAGCGTCCCCATTCATTTGCGACAACACAAGACAGACCACGGATTGCCTCTTTCGCAGCCGCATAAGCCGCTTGTGTTTCATGTCCTTGTAAGCCAGCACCAGATGCAAAGTTAATAACATTTCATTTTGTTTTTTTTAAATAAGGTAATGCTGCTTGCATTAAATAGAAGGTTGGATAAAATCCTGTTCCAAATGATAAATCAAGATCAGCCTGTGTTGTAGCTCTATAGTAACTTGTTTCGCTGCATGAGCGTTATAAACTAGCACATCTAGTTTACCGTATTTTTCTATAACTGTATCGATAATTTTTGGCAATTGATCACAGTTCAATCAAATTTGCCATGGCATAATTGCGTCCGGAATCGGCTTTGTGCTTACACACAGAACTCCTTATCGCGAAGTCTTTACAATTCATTTGCAATCTGTTTGACAATGTCATCAATGGCTGGGATAGCTGACGTTTTATTGGCCTGTGTTAAAATACTAAAAATATACCATTTACCACTCTTTCCTTTGACATAGCCACTTAAAGCATATGTACCAGAAATATACCCAGTTTTAGCAGATACACTATATCCCTTTAAGCGATTTTCTAAAGTCGCTCCAACAAGCTTGCCTTTTCTTCCTGCCTGAGGCAATGCATCTAAGTAGGAGAAATACCAAGACTTACTTCGAATTTTATATAACAGTAGACTTTCTTGTATACTGCTTACACGATTCTGATGATTTAAACCTGAACCATCTTCAAAATACCACTGTTCCATATTTAGTCCACTATCATTCCCATATGTACGAATTGCTTGAATGCCTGCTGACCAGCTTCCTTCTTCAAGTAGCTCTCGTCCAATTTGCTTTGTAAGCATTTCCCCCATACCATTAATACTTAGTTTTAAAAAACGAAAATTAATATCCTTTAATGGCTTTGAATAGGAAATTCCTACTCTCTTTGCATTGTCGGGTACCTGGCCAACCTCCAGAGGCATTGTTTGGATTCCTTTTGCTAGTAATTTTTCCCGAAATACATCAAGTGTATACAAGGTTGGATCATAAACAGTCACATATGTATTTTTCTCTGTACCAGCTGGTAAATTTCCTTTAGCAACAATACGGTCTGTGCCATATTCTCGTGTAATAGCTACGGTATTTTTCTCACCCTTATTAACGATTTTAGTCTTATTAATAATTGGAATTGTACTGGCAAACGGGGCAAACTGAACATTTGCCATAGTTCCAACCTTTGAGCCTGTCACTTTCACTTGCACAGTAGCAATATCATATTGATCATTCGGCGAAATCGTTAATGCTGAAATACGTGAAGCATAGGATAGCGCTTCGTCCTGAGGAACAATGCCTTTTGCTAAACGTTCTGTATCAAACCACGTGTCATCGGCAATTAAAGAGCCCGTGATTTTCAAGATTCCTAATTTTTTCAGTCCATTAGCAAATGATTCTAAATGGACAGGTAAAAGCGTTGGGTCTCCTCCGCCCTGTAAATAAATATTGCCTTGTAGAACACCATTTTCAATTGGTCCATCAATATAAACCTTTGTCTCAAATCGATAATCTGATCCAAGCAAATCCAATGCAGCAGCACTGACTAAAAGCTTATGTGTAGAAGCAGGGCGTATCATTTTATCACCGTTTTTATTATAAAGAATACTTCCTGTCTCCATATCTCTTACGGTAATGCTGTACTCATTGTTCTTCCAGTTTTTTGAGATAATGCTATTCACTTTTGTTGTCATTGTTTGTTCACTTGCTTCCACATTGTCCATAAAAGTGATTGGGAAGCAGCACAGCAGAAAGATCATTGTACAAATTATAAAATTCTTTTTCATAGTTCCTCCAATTGGTAAATTTCAACTTTTATTCTACGGAAAAAGTTAGCCTTTTACAATGAAACACCTTTGTTATTTTACAAGGAATGACATGTCACCATTTTTATTCGACAAGAATAAACTGAAATAGCTAGCTAAATCACTTTTAGAGAAAGGAGTTGGTGATAATGGGTGCCAAATGGATAAAAATTTCAGTTATGTATTTAGTGATTGTTTTGGCGCTTGGACTGTTTATGCATTATACAATTCAGCTTCAATGGACAGCGACACATGCTCATATTGGTGTGGTAGGTTGGCTAACAACTGGATTTATTGGTTTAATATATTCTATTTATAAGGATGCAGCTGAAACAGGGCTTGCAAGAGCTCAATTTTGGCTTTATAACATTGGATTACCATTTCTATTGGTCGGCATGATGATGGTATATATAGATGTACCACATTGGTTATTTGAGCTTTTTGTATCAGGCGGTGGTATTGCTGTAGGTCTTTCTGTGCTATTGTTCTTCATTAATGTTTTTAAATATGTAAAAAGTACATCTTAAAAACAGCCCCACTTTTTTTGTAAAGTGGGGCTTCCTTGAGTTTGACAGAGCTAACTATCCATCCAACCTAATTATTGATGTAATGAATTTGCCTGCATCTGATACATTTTTTCGTAAATACCGCCCTGTGCTAATAGTTCATCATGTGTACCTCTCTCTACAATCTTACCTCGATCTAATACAAGGATACGGTCTGCATTTTTAATAGTAGAAAGTCTATGTGCGATGATAAATGTTGTACGCCCTTTTTTCAGCACATCCATCGCATGCTGAATAATTTCCTCTGTTTCTGTATCAATATTTGAAGTAGCCTCATCTAATATTAATATAGCGGGGTCAAAGGCAAGCGCTCGGGCAAAGGAAATAAGCTGACGCTGTCCAGATGACAACGTACTCCCCTTCTCAATCACTGGTTCATCATAGCCATTTGGTAGATTTGCTAAAACACGTTCCCCTCCAACAGCCTTCAATGAAGCTTCTATTTTTTCACGTGAGATTTTAGGATTATTTAAACTTACGTTCGCTGCGATTGTTCCCGTAAATAAATAAGGGTCCTGTAAAACAATGCCCATATGCTCACGCATTGTTTGACGCGGCACCGATGTAATATCTACATCATCAATTGTAATTTTTCCTTTAGATGGATCATAGAAGCGGAATAATAAGTTCATAATGGAGCTTTTCCCAGATCCAGTATGACCTACTAACGCAATCGTTTCGCCTTGATGAGCTTCAAAGGAAAGGTTTTTCAATACATATTCCTCGTTTTTATAAGCAAAGGAAACATCTTCGAAAACCACATTTCCTTTATATCTTGGTATGCTTTTTTCGGAGACAGGCTCACCGCTTATATCCAGCACCTCGAATACACGTTTCCCTGCAACAAGTGAACGTTCCAACTGAGAAAACTGATTGACAATATTTGTGATGGGATTGAATAATTTTGTTAAATAATCAACAAAGGCATACAAGGTTCCCGCGGATATCACTTGCGTTGCAGTAAAGGATTGTGTACCAAAGTAGAAAATAAAGACTGTAAACATGATTAACCTTAATGTATTGACAAGGTTAAAGGAAGTCGCTGAATCAAGCACAAGCAGCTTGCGTTCGTACGCATAATGCTCATTATTCATATCATCAAATTCCTTTGTCATTTGATGCTCTCGACGAAATGCCTGAATAATCGTCATTCCTTGAATGGATTCATTGATCATAGCGTTGATATCAGCAATTTTGGTACGAATTACATCATTATACTTAGAAGCAAATTTACGATATAAAATCATCCATAAGTAAACCACTGGAATCATGAGTAAGGCTAACATAGCCATTTTCCAGTTTAAAATGAAAAGTGCAATGTAAACACCAATAATTGAAATGAAGCTCGTTGCAAAATTGGATAGTACCTGTACATATAAATTTCGAACAGCCTCCGTGTCATTTGTAACACGAGCTACAATTTTTCCGGCTGGTAAATTATCGAAATATTGTATTGGTAATGTTTGAATATGCTCAAATACATCCTTTCGCAATTTTTGCACTACACGGTTAGCACCAACCTGCAAATAAATATACATAAAATAGCGTAATACCGCAGTAGCAATTGCTAAAATTAAATAAACTAGTAATAGCCACATAATTGGCTTTATTTCAATGTGACCAATTGTCATATAATTATCAATGATATGCTTGGCAATAAATGGTCCAACAAGCTCAGTGAATACCGCAATCGTTAAGAAAAATAAGCCGAGTAAAATTGGTTTTTTAAAATACATGGCATAGCGTGTTAAACGTTGACTCGTACTCATGAGGCACCTCCTTCTAGCTGCTGACGGTCGAATTGCTCTTTATACCATCCCTGTAGTGCAAGAAGCTGCTCATGTGTGCCCTGTTCGACAATTTGACCTTCATCTAGCACGATGATTAAATCTGCATGCTGTATACCAGATAGTCGGTGCGTGGTAATAATCGTCGTTTTATCTTGTCGTTCTCGCTGAATATTTTCAATAATCTTTGCCTCTGTTTTAGCATCTACAGCAGATAATGAATCATCCAGCATTAAAATTTCAGGATCCTTAATCAAGGCACGCGCAATTGATACACGCTGCTTTTGACCACCTGAAAGGGAAACGCCCTTTTCACCCACAAGTGTTTCAAGACCCATCGGTAAATTTTCTAAATCCTTTTCAAAGTATGCAGCGTGAATCGCCTGTTGCAATTCAGCCTGTGTCGCATCTTCTTTTCCGAATAAAATATTTTCACGAATTGTACGGGAGAACAGCACATGATCTTGTGGTACATAACCAATCCAATCTAGTAATTGCTCTTTCGTTTGTGCAGTAATATCTATTCCATCAATTGATAGCTGTCCCTCACCGATTGGATACTCACGTAATAATTGTCGCAGGAACGTTGTTTTACCAGCTCCTGTCTTCCCAACAATGCCAAGTGTCTGCCCTTTTTTCAACGACAATGAAATTCGCTGCAGGTTTTTCACCTGGCTCATGGGATATTGGAATGTTAAATCATCAAAGCCAATTCCATTTGGTGTCACAATCATTTGTGGATTCGCAATATTTTGAACATCTGCCTCATAGTTAAGCGTTTCCTGTACACGATCAAGAGAAGCATTTCCCTGCTGCATCACATTAATAAGCTCACCGATTGCAAATATTGGCCAAACCGCTAACCCCAAGTAAACATTGAATGTCACAAGCTGCCCCACAGACATCACCTCAGTGGCAACTAAATGAGCACCATAGCCAAGCGCTACAACAAAACTAATGCCCGTACCGACCTTTGTAATCGGTCCAAATAAAGCGTTTATTTTTGCTGTATGCATATTTTTTTCATAGACAATTTCGCTCATCTCTCCAAAATTTGCCTCATCCTTTTTTTCTTGCACATAAGCACGTACAACTCGCACACCTGCAACCGACTCTAGCACACTATCATTCAGCTCTCCAAATACATCTTGCGCCTTCATATAACGCTCATGCACAATTTTCCCGAGATATTGAATAAGAATAGCCATGATTGGAACAGGAAGCATGGCAAAAAATGTGAGCTTCCAAGAAATCAGATAGCCCATGGCAAAAATAATGCATCCCATATAAATCGTCGAATCAATCAGGGTCATAATCCCAAACCCAGCAGTTAATGACACAGCGTTTAAATCATTAGTTGCACGAGCCATTAAATCCCCTGTACGATTTTTTTCATAGAATGTTGGTGTCATACGTAAAAAATGCTGCATAAGATTCCGTCGTAATATTTTCTCTAAATTAATGGCCCCTTCAAATAATCGGAATTGCCACACAAAATTTAGGGCATAACCACCAATAATAATCCCCACAAAAATCAAAATATACTTTGTTAAAATAGCTGTCGACATTTCCCCAGCAGTCAATATATCAATAATGGAACCTAGTAAATAAGGAGGTACTACCTCTAGACCACTAGCAATTATTAAGAACACGATTGCCACCGTATATTGCTTCCAGTATTGCTTAAAAAACCAGCTTAGCTTACTTAAAACATCAAACATACATCATAACCTTCTTTCTCTCGTGCTGTGAAAACATAGCTACCCACTATCCAGAAATTCCTTGATGAAAATCATTTTTTGACCAGTACTTTGCATACTATATACACTCCTTTTTGTGTGATCACTACAACTTTTTACGCAACAAAAAAGACACATCCCCTAAAAAGAGCATGTGTCTCTTATAAAAGGCAAAGTGTAACCCATGCCTTTTACTGCAATAGAAATAAAAGTTAGGCATGGACAATGTATGCAAATGTGTTTTGAAATGATACTGTTAAATTGAACATTGTCATGCCCTCCTTTACTTGATTTGTTATAGTGTTCTTGAAGATTATCATACTATAGAAATATTTGTCAACTATCTTCCTGTTATTTTTTACGTTTTTCAAGAATTAATTAGCGCTTTAAAGCAATGAATTACTATTTTGTGATTTCAAAAGCTAATCGAATAGCAGGCATTGCAGAGCCAGGATGATCCGTGGAATAGGTTAATTGCGGAATCAAGGTCATATCCGTCTCCTTTTCCTGCTGCTTATAAATGCCAGGATATAAATCAATTAAATGATATCCAGTATCTCCCGTTGCAATAACATCAAATGTTAAATTTCCTTGACTATTAAAGGCACATAAATAACCTGTATAGGCATTGTCATAAGTTAAATAATAGGCATTATCAAACTCAGTCCAGCCACCCCCCTTTATAGTGATAGAGATTTTTGTACCAACAGGACCGGATTTTGGAGAAAATTCAACGATAGAAGGTAAAACTCGTAAATAAGCTTGCCCATACACCTTACCTCCTGCCGCTAAATCGAGACGATGAGGTATGCCCCCTAAATCATCGGGAACTGTAAAATCATACTTTAACTCCCCATTTTCATCCGTTTTAATTTTTTCCAGTAATGTTGTTTCCTCTCCAAAGCCTTTGCCGCTTACACGACTTCCTTTCATGGTGTTCCAAATAAGTTCTATGTCTGTCTCCTTAGGTAAGCCAGAGGATGTCAGTGTTACAGGGTCACCCACTATACCCTCATTTTTAGTTAGCACAACCTTGACAACTTCACCCTGCTTTAATTTTGGCATGTCGACACCTCCAGAGGCAGCCACTGGAGCTTCTTCTATATGATTAGCAATAGTTGGTGCAGCCCCATCCGTAATTGTAAACATGAAATCTGGTGCTGGTTTGTCTGGATATGGAGACTGTAAATAGTTTATATACTGCATTCCTAAGTACCCTGTACGAAGACGAATGGCATGATCACCTACAGAGCCAGCAGCGCGAATTTTCGCCTCTGCAGTTCCATTTGTTGAGATTCCTGTAATTAGCCCCGTATATTTATTATCGTAGGTTAATTGCCAATTTCGCATATATGTGCTCCAACCAAGACCTTCCATTTTAATCTTAATTTCTGTACCTACAGGACCGGATTTAGGTTCCATGACAAATGATGGATCAACAGTGTAACCAATTTGGCCGATTTTTTTCCCTTCCTGTTTGACCCATAATGTAAAATCCCCACCAAAGCCTTGAGGCACATTAAACTTGCCAGACCATTTCCCTGTTGAATCTGCAGTACCCTGCTGTAAAACTATTTCTTTTTCTGTAAACTTTGGACCAACGACTGTATACAAATCCTCAATAAGATATTCTCCATCTATAGCATTCCATACTAATTCAACTGGTTGATCTGCCTTTAACTGATCGACATTAAAAGTAACTTCATCTCGGACAAATCCTCGAGCTTTAGATAAGGAAATATTGTTTAATAATTTTTCCTGAGCTGTTTCTTGTTTTTCAGCATCCGCTTTAGTCGAGGAATTTTGTTGTCCATTAATGGCTTGCTCTTCTTTATCAGAACAAGCTATTAAGCTTAAACTAGTTAATAATACAATGATGAAGAGTAAAGGCGTTTTTAATATGTGCTTCATAAAAACCCACCCCTTTATTGAACAACTACTAGTTTAGCTGTCATATCACTATGACCTGCACCACAAAAAACGCTGCACATCATATTAAATTCTCCAGCTTTTTCAGGCGTAAATTTCACAGTGCCATCCTTTTCTAAATTAACATCTAATCCCTCTACAGTAATACCGTGCATACCTTCTTCAGATTTTAACGAAAGTGTTACTTCCTCTCCTGCTTTTACATAAAAGGCTTTTTCTCCCTTTGGACCATGAAATTCAAAATTTTTTCCAATTATATCAACAGCTTGATTCGTTTCGACAGCAGACACATCTGCATCAGCAGAAACCGGCTCCTCTTTTGGTGTCTGTGCAACGTCTTCAGACACAATCGTTAATAAAGAAGGAGCAACATTAAAAGGCTTAAATTCACCCTTTTGCTCTTTATATTCTGCTGTAACTGAATAATCAAGTGTTCCAGTTGGTGTATCTTTTGTTACAGGATAAGCTACTACCCAAAAATTATCGTCACCATGCTTGCCATATTTCATATCAAGCGTTTCTCCCGTAGATAGATGCACCTGCACCTTTGCATCCTTTACTTGCTCATTTGTTAATCCATCTAGTACATTGTTCCGAAAAATAATTTTATCTCCTGGTGAAAATCGGCTTGCTAGTACACATCCACCTTGCTCAGTCACCGTATCCCCAGTAATAACAAGTGATCCTACATCCTTCTCAGCGGCTGCTTCCTTTTCCCCTGAATCATTGTTACATGCAATCAAAACAACCATTGTCACTAGCAATAATGCGAATAATGATATTGTTTTTTTCATAAAAAACCCCCCTAATCGTTTTTTATATATTTATTAAATAATAATAAATATAATTCTATTTTAATCCTTCCTATATATACTAATCAATGGAATTAAGATAAATTTATTGAAAAATCAGAAAATTCATTCTTTATTCATAGAATTTTTTTGTTATACCAAAACTATTTCCACTATAATTATATTGTTATATCAATATTGTTTTTTAAAAATTAGCTGGCATTAGGTCATCTAAAATTTCCATAAACGATATCTCATGATAAAATCTTTATAGAATGTGAAATTTTTTTGTGCTAATCAAACAATACGATAAAACTACTGCCTGCTTGTACAGGGTAAAATTTAAGGAGCGACAAACTTTGAAATCATTTTTCGCAGTTGGAATTGGAGGATTTTTAGGAGCCATCAGTCGTTATAGTCTTAGCCTGGCTTTTCCCACTACAGGTGGTTTTCCAGTAACAACACTTTGTATTAACTTAATAGGTTGCTTCTTTTTAGCATGGCTTTTTACTGCTTTTCCAAAGCGTACACCCATTGTGTTAGGCGTTGGGACAGGCTTTTTTGGTGCCTTTACAACCTTTTCTACATTTTCCTTGGAGACCCTATTACTTCTACAAGATCATCAATGGATACAAGCCCTGTCTTATAGTCTCCTAAGTGTTATTGGTGCTTTACTTTGTGCATGGCTAGGACATAACCTGGCGAAGGGGCGTATCGTATGATTCTTATTGGTATCGGTGGATTTTTAGGTGCATTAACGAGATTTTATTTAGGGAAATGGATCGTTCATACATATCCATGGGCAACATTTTGCATCAATATAACAGGTTCTTTTGCACTTGGACTGTTGTTTGCATTACATCTAAGTGATTGGCTATGGCATTTTATAGGAATCGGTTTCTTAGGGGCCTATACAACCTTTTCAACGTTTGGTTTTGAATCCTTACAGCTTATAGAACAGAAAAAATGGAGTCATGCGATTATTTATATGTGTACGTCCATCTTGGTCGGAATACTTTGCACGACACTTGGATTTTATATGGTATAAGAAAGGGGTGATTTTTTGATACCTTCAACATACGATTTACAAATACTTGAAACTGAAATTGAACAAACATTATATACCTTAATCGACTTAGAATTAGAAGAGAATTTTCAGGAAATGAATAGCCTCTTTTCAAAATTACTCGCCAAAGTTCAGGCTGCACAGCTAATCGATTATAAGCTTGATGTTCTTGTCGATCCTCAAATATTTGCAACAGAAACAAGTATTCTACTACAAAGCTTAATAGATGCAAAAGCTAGACCTCATAAAAGACAAAGATTGCTTACACATCGAATGATTTTGAAAATATGGTTACGTAAAAATCAACGCTTTATGAAGGAGTTTTTACCACAAATGTTTTAGGCGCCTATCGATTGCTCAAGGCGCCTTCTTTTAAATTTGCACTTGTTGTAACACTTCTTTTGTTTTCCCTTCGATAATTAAATCAAATGGTACGGTATGCTGTGTTATATCTAAATTGATATAAACTGTTTTTCCTTTTGTCATTGTAGGGAGCTGATTTACTGGATACACTTCAAGGCTTGTACCAATGACAAGTACAAGTTCCGCTGATTGAATAGCATCCATCGATCTGTGCCAACTCTCTTGAGGTAAACTTTCACCAAAGAGTACAACATTTGGCCGTAATTTCCCATTACAATGTCTGCAGCTCTCCTTATCCAAAAAACATTCCATTGATGCAGCTTGCTGACAGCGGTGACAGCGAATCGAACGAATGGAACCATGTAACTCCTCCACTCGCTGACTACCTGCCATTTGATGAAACCCATCTACATTTTGAGTCATCACTAAAGATACAAGCCCACGTTTTTCCCAATCCGCAAGAATTTTATGACCCTCATGTGGTACTACATTTTCTAAATGCCCAATGCGCATTTTATAAAATTCATGAAACAATGTATAATTTTCTACCAATGCCTCAGTAGTGGCTACTGTACGAGGATCAATATTTTGCCACCATCCTGATACTGAACGAAAATCTGGAATACCACTTTCAGTTGACATGCCAGCCCCTGTTAAAATAACTGTCCTTTTTGAAGATAGTAACCACTCACCTAATTGTTCAATTGACATTTTTCATTCCTCCATTCTCACACTAACATCGTAGGATATGAGCTAAGAAGCGCTTATTATAGTAACTATGTCATCTTTATTTCATGGTCTCAATAGTTTTCAGCAAAAAATCAATTTCGCCTTGACGTAATTGTAGCTGCCGCTTTACTTCGATACATAAAACATTTGAATGAAGATAAATTCATGCAATTGATTAATGCTAGCTTGATCAGAAAGATTGAAATTTTTCCGTTGTTCGTGCCATTCTTCTAAAATAAACGTAGTCATATGGGAACTCCCTTTATAAAAGGTTTCATTCATTTGGTGAAAGAATATTCTTTCATGACCTGACAAATTTCTACATGATATTGCATATACCAATTCTCTTTCCCAAATTGCTGGGCAACTAAGTGTTTGGCATTTTCCTTCCACGCTTGAATAGCCTCTAACGTTTCCCAATAGGATACCGTCATTCCCTTCCCTTCGACATCTCTAACACTTTCTACACGAATAAAGCCTGGCTGCTTTTGTGCCAGGCTATCCATGGCTTCAGCCATCTCAGCATAGCCCGCTCCATCCTTTTCTGTTCTTTGTGATGTAAAAATTACAGCATAATACGTCTCCATGCTATTTACTCCCTCCTCTATATGTATTATTGTAAACGATAAATACTGTTACGAAAAATCAATTTCGCCTTGGCGTAATTGTAGCTGTCGCTTTGCTTTCGCTACATAAAATATTTACTGAATGAAGATGAAACATCGATTGAGAAAGGATTGTGACAAATGGGTATTAATCCGAACATTGCAGAAATTGCTTCCCTTCTAGGCGAAACCTCAAGAGCTACAATGCTTGCTAGTATGATGGATGGACGCTTCCATACAGCCAGTGAATTAGCATATATGGCCGCCATTAAACCTCAAACAGCTAGCTTTCATCTCGCTAAATTAGTGGATGGCAAGCTTGTCAAAGTAGAAAAGCAAGGTCGCCATCGATATTTTCAACTGGCAGGTGAAGACATTGCACAATTATTGGAATCCTTCCTCATAATGTCTCCGCCACCTGAAGTGCGTTCATTAAAGCAGTCCAGTCAAATGAAAATTCTACAGGATGCAAGAACCTGCTACGATCATTTAGCTGGAAAATTAGGTGTGCAGTTAACTGAATCATTACTTAACACTGGTTATTTAGAGCTAGACCAAAAACAGTTTGTCATTACAGCTGAAGGTACACAATTTTTTACGGATTTCGGCCTTGATTTAGATGAATTAAAAAGAAAGCGTCGTTCTTTCTCTCATGCCTGCTTAGATTGGAGTGAACGACGATATCATCTTGGTGGAGCTCTCGGTCACGGACTGCTGACACATTTATTAAACCTAGAATGGATTACGCGTGTCCCATCTATCCGAGCTATTAAAGTCACTGAAAAAGGACGAACCGGCTTTAAAGAAGTTTTTAACATGGATATATCCTAGACTAGACCCTTTTAGCATCTACCATCTCTTCACGGAGATTTTTCTTATCTTTTGCTGTAAAATTACGATTTACTAAATAGATCCCAGCAATAATAAATACGCCTCCTACTAGTAATGAAGGCTTGAGTGGATCATCTAACAGTACCCAGCCTGTTAATACCCCAAAAAAAGGAGCTAAAAATAAAAAAGCACTTGTTTTTCCAGGATCACTATTTTGTAGAAGATAGTACCAGCCAGCAAATTGAACGATTGAAGATAAAATACTTAACCATAACAAAATAAAAATAGAAGTCCTATTCACAATAAAAAATGGCTGCTCAAGCAAGAAACTAGCTAGTAATAGAATGAAACCACCAAAAAGCATTTGATAAGCTGATAAAACCCAAGTATCAAATAGAACTCCCCATTTTTTAGCTAGTAATGTTGCCATTGCCCAAAAAACCGCAGAAAGAATACCAAAAACAAGCCCGATTTGTATGGTAACCTGTGCCCCCATTGTAATCATCACGCCTACCAATCCTAGGATAACACCGCACCATTGATATGTGCGGTAGCGTGCCTTTGTAAAGAGAGTGGCAAATATTACAACGAGTAAGGGGTTTGTAAATGTTAGGATGGAAGATTCACTTGCTGTAATCGTTCGCAAACTTAAAAATATACACCCCATAACACCAGCTGTTTGACATGCTCCAATTATTAAAATCTTCATCCAACTACTATTTGAGGTTGGATGGGGTCTTCTGAAAACTATTACTATAACAGCCATTATATTTCCTGCTAGTATAAATCGTAGTGCAGCTAATAATAATGGCGATGAATAAGGCAGACCTAACTTAACAATGGCAAAGGAAGATCCCATCAAAAATGTAGTTAGGACTAATAATGCAATAAATTTATAAATATTCATAGTTGCCCCTCCTTTTGCTATATTTAAGTAACATTATAGATAGGAAAAGCTTCAACTTTCATCGAAGTATGGAATACAAATTAGCGAAATTTTCAGTTTCATGTCATTTTACATTCGTATAGTTAGCTGAATAGTATGAACGGGAGGAAACAACCTTGAAAATATTATTAGCAGAAGATGATGCAAGGCTTAGAAGAAATATCGTTTATATATTAAAAAAGGAATTTCATCATGTTATAGAGGCAGAGAATGGGCAAGATGCGCTAGACCATACTCATACTGAGATATATGATCTTGTTATTTTAGACTGGATGATGCCAAAATTAAGTGGAATTGAAGTTTGTCAAAAGCTGCGAAACACCGGGTTTAATGGCAGTATTTTAATGCTAACTGCAAAGGATGACACAGATGACATCATAAAAGGGCTTGATAGCGGTGCAGATGATTACATCATAAAACCATTTAAAATGGAGGAACTACTAGCAAGAATTCGAGCATTGCTCCGAAGAAAAGATAAAGTCATTGAACAGGTCATCCAAATTGATCATATACAACTACATGTAGATTCTCGTATGTTTTTGTACAATAATAAAGTGATAGACCTAACTAAAAATGAATTCTTACTTTTAGAATATTTATTTATGAATAAAGGTCGTATACTCACACGAGAACAAATTTGCGTTTATATATGGGGCTATGATTATGATGTTTCGAATAATTCCTTAGACGCACTAGTCAAGCTTGTACGAAAAAAAATTGATGATGGTCAATCCAAATCACGTATTCAAAATATAAGAGGTATTGGCTATAAACTGAGGGAAAACTAATGTTTCAGACAACCAGAAAAAAATTAGCTTATATCAATGCAACACTTTATTTTCTGTTATTTTCACTCTTTGTAATTGTTCTTTATTTTTCACTTATTAAACTTATGGAAAATCAACAAATAAAAGAATTAGAGGACTTTTACGTAAGGCAAGAACATGATTTTTTTGAGCATGTTCATGCAAACAAAAAAATGTTAAGCTATGATCCAAATCGTAATTTTTTTTACTATATTTACACAAAGGATCGTCTGTTTGTCCATGGTGATGAATCCTATAAGGGGATGAAAGAACAGATTGAAAAGGTCTTCAACAAGAGCGACCCAAGTGTTAACCTTGTGAAACATTATGAATGGCAGAAAGAGCATTTTTTGCTTGAAAAAAAGCCCATTTTCAGCAATGATGAGGTAGTCGGCTATATTATCGTAGGTAAATCTGTAACATCACAGCAACATTTTTTCCAAAATGTAAGATATTTACTAATTCTATTAACTTGTATTTCTACGTTCTTAATTGGGCTACTGAGCTATTATTTAGCAGGTAAAGCAATGATACCGATTCAATGGTCCTTCAATAAGCAAAAAAAGTTTGTATCCGATGCATCCCATGAATTACGTACACCCCTAAGTATTTTTTATAGTTCACTTGAAATTTTAGAGGTAGAAGAAGCTAAACAGTTAAGCCCTTTAGGGAAGGAATTAATTGAGGACTTAAAAGATGAGGCTGAAATAATGAAAGAGCTAATTGATAAACTATTATTTTTAGCAAGACACGATCAACAGCAGGTTTCTCCTACTAAAGAATTAATACCATTATCTAGCTTACTTGAAAAAGTTAGCTTGAAATTTCAAAGGATTATGCCTCCGAATATACGATTTTCTACTGACATTCAAGAAAACATTCAGCTTCATGGTGATGCTTCGAAAATTCAAGAGCTGCTTTATATACTATTAGACAATGCCATTAGATATACAAATAGTGGAGAAATCTCGCTTACACTGTTAAAGAGTAAAGACAAACTAAAAATTACAGTTGCGGATAGTGGCATGGGTATGACGGAACAGGAATTGCCTTTAGTATTTGAACGATTTTACCGAAGTGATACTGCTCGTCAGCGAAATGGCTCTGGTTTGGGTCTTGCGATAGCAAAAGCTATTGTTGAACAGCATGATGGAAAAATTTATGCAACAAGTCAAATTAATAAAGGTACTACATTCCATATTGAATTCCCTTTGTGACATATTAACATCACCCTATCTCTTTGTTAGGAGATAGGGTGATGCTTTTCATTTACGATGTGACGTTGATACGTCTACCTTTTTCGTTAGTTGACCTATTGTTCTTGCTCCCAAAAACGAAATTGTAAGCCCAGCAGAGATTAAATAAAACAAAAGAATTACAGGATTTTCTGAATCAGTACCAATAAGCATCCCATGAGCAAGTGATAATGCCCATGCCGGTAACACAAGAAAGTGAATTTTTTTCCATATAGAGCGATTCATCGTTCGAATCCATAAATCAGATGTTAGAATGACGATTAAAAATAAATAAAATGCTATTGTCCCAAGAGCCGATGATAAAGACTGATAGTTGGCTGTAAAAGGAAGTAAAATCTCTCCTATACGATATGGCTCATAATGATCTATTATCAGCACAAGCATATGCCCTATCACCGTGATGAGCCCCAACCACCCTGCATTTTGATGTATATGATAAATTAAATTTTTATGTGATGTTACAAACGATGATTTTCTCAACAAGCCAAAAATAATAGAAATAGTAAAGTAAAAATATGCTAAAAACCCTAATAATCGAATCCATTCCCATGTACTTGTAAGCATTTAGTTCACTCCTGTCATCCTCCAAGTAGCTGTTTGCCCCTCTTTCACAATAAAGCATGCACTTTTCAGACAATTTTTCTCAAACCATTGGTGCAACTCAACTTCTTCCATTAGAAAGCAAAGTTTTGCACCAACCTCCGCATCACATAACGAGGTTGTTACAACAGAAGCTTGCAAGACATTTGTTTTTACAACTTCACCAGTCTGTCCATTTAATAAATGATGTTTCTTTGTTGTTCCTTGCATCCAGCTTCGATAAACACGATTTGATGTAGCAATAGCGCCTGTTTTCATTTTAATAGAACTAACTTCCTGATTGATATCCCAGGCATCTGCAACACCGATTGTCCAAGTCTTTTCTCCAGAAGACCACATTTTCATATCCCCACCTCCATCAATTAGACCAAAATCAGCAGCTATCTCTTCCTCCAGCCAATTAGCCAATTTTTCTATAGCATATCCTTTAGCAAATCCACCCAAATCAATTTCTTGATCTGCTACCTTCATAACTTGCTGATTACCTAGAAATCGAAATGTTTTCCCCGCAATCAAAGATTTGTTTTGATAGGTGTCGCTTTTGGCAGTTTTAAACGGGAAGGACTGATTGTAGCCATGCTGTTCTATTTGCAGTTTAAGATATGGAGAAAATAGACCATTAGAAAGCTGATAATATTGATCTGCTTGTACGAGACAATCATATAAAAATGAATTTATGCGGAGCGTATCTCCGATTTTCAATCCATTTAGTTTTGATAATTCATTGTTTGGTTGAAACCTTGACCATTCTTTTGCTACGTATTGCAGCCAACTCTCTGCTTTTTCCTTCCACGTGAAGTGTACACCTTTTGGCATAGCAATATAAAATTCTGTATTCATTATTTGCAAAGCTAGTGTATCCACACGACCAACTCCATTAAGTTCTTTTCGTTTTTCGCTCGCTTTTAACAGCTGCTTGACTTGTAACTTCAAAATTTGTCCAGTCAAGCTGCACGAGTTCTTTTTCTCTTTCTGTCATACTTTCCTGATCTAAATTTTGTATATTGTTCGAGCGTGATGTTTCAGCCTGTGTTGGGCTGTTTATTTGAGTTAGTAATGCTGCAGATAAAAGTACCCCCGATGCACCTAAAACCCATTTTGCCTTTTTCGGATCTTTCATAATCCTACCCTCCCTATTTCGTAATTGGATGACATACAAAAGTTTGAGTGTTTGCTTGCCATTCAGCTATATAGCCTAAACCATTCGTGATTGTACTAATTGGTACATACAGTTCTTCATTCACATAAAATGCTTGTGCAGGAATGGGTGTTTTAACGTTGTTATCATAGGCAACGTTTGTTCCAGCGCGAAAAATTAATTCATTAGCTTGGTCCTGAATATCTAATATTTTACTTGCTTGATAAAAGGCTGCTTTTGCTCCTAAAGCCTGTGCTATTGTTTTTCCAGGTACAAAAAACTCTCCATCTTTAGGTATAACAAAAACATTTAATACCTTATTTGTTCCATCTAACTTGAACGTAACATTCTGAGAATTCGTGAAAGGTAATATTTCTTTATCTGCTGAAACAGTTCGAGTCCAAATATTCCAAGTCCCTTTTTCACTTACTACATCTTGAAAATAATAAGTATCACCTTCATTTTCATCATCATCGTAATATTCCTCACTGTACTCGTAATCGTCCTCATCATCGTCATAGTGTTTATACTTCTCGTATTTTTTATCTTCATGCCTGTGATCATCTGCATGTACGACTGCACCACTTGTTGTAAAGCTTGCCGCTATTAGAACGATTACTAAAGTTAATTTCTTCATTATCAATACCTCCCTTTGTTGTCATTGTAGGAATCAAAAATGAAAGGAAACTGAATTTTTTCAAACAATGTTAAAAAAGCCATTTCTATAAACAGATTTCACTGTACACAGAAATAGCTTTGCAAATCTACTACTATTCATTTTGCTGCTTATAAGCATATTTTCTTCCTAATAATTATCTCTGCTACAAAAAGATTAATCATCCAGCATAACCAGACTGCTATGATATAGGAAATTTCATAGGGCATATTGATTAAGTTATATGTAATGGCGACAATGATATAAATCAACATGTTCGAAAAGGAAAGGAAAAAACTTCGAATCATCCAGTGACTATGTAAAATTACTTTTTGTTTCTTGATATACCAATAGCCAAGGCATGTCGTTGCAAGCCATAAACTATTTAAAATAAGAAATCCGATTGTACTTAGCCATCCCCCAGTGGCAAAAAATGAAACATAGAGACCGGGAATAAAATTTAAGATAATGGATAATACATAGAATCGACCATTCCAGCGATGGAATTTAATAGATTTAATTCGGATTTTTTTCATAATCCCTAATGGACCAGTAAGCAACGAAACAATAGCCAACAAAATATGAAGCCGTATCATGAATCTCCACAGGGATTCATCAGAAAGGTGTAAATCCTTATTAGAAATAAATTTTTCAAAAGTAGGATCAACCATAAAATTTTTTGAAAATGTATGAAGTACCCACATAATCGAGACAATTAATAATAATATTCCAATGTTTCTTTTCATTCAACCCTGTTCCTCCATTAGGAAAATAAAATAGCCAAAATAATAGATAATCATGTAAACTAGCTGTATCCTTTATGCTTTATTGCGCTTCTAATAATTTCTTCTCATGATTTTCTGCGATAATAATTCTTTTTATGTTTTTATGGATCATCCCTATTAAACTACCCATAAGGATCGGTAGTAAAATGGCTAGTATCATCCATATTACAGAAGGATAGGATGACTACGGAACATTCATCCAACCTCCTGAAATCATAAAAATATTAATGCATAATGACTTGCTCGAGTAAAGCTAAAGGTCGTTTTAAGTACCTTGTCTTTTTCGAATTGATTTCATCCATTCTTAAGAAAGACGTGTCCAATTAATTTAGATGATACCAGCTTTTGCTTAATCGTGCATTTTATTGTTTTCATCCATAAATACAACAAACTTTAAAGTAAGACACATGGACTTCAAAACTTTCAATTTATTTCATTTTTTTAATTAAAATTTTATTTCCTTAAATTATTGAAGGGCTCTTGTATTCTATATAATAATTGTTACAGGAATTAAGTATTATTTATAGGGTTTTTATAAAAGAGTGCTATGATAAATCCTCCTAGACTTAAAAGACTTACCGTCATAAATGCAGCTCGTATACCATTCAGCATTGCTTGATTCATTGAAAGATCGTGATAAAAACTGCTTGTACTACTCATTATAGTAACTAGCAGAGCTGTTATAATAGCCCCAGCCACCATACGCAGAGTATTATTTACCGCTGTTCCATGTGCAATTAAACCTATAGGTAAAGCATTCATACCAGCAGTTGTTAATGGCATCATAACCATCGTATATTAATTATCTACACTAGATTCTAACATCTTATTTATAACTAATTACATCATTTGAAACCATGATGTAATTAACCTATTTTCTATCAATCTATGCACCTTTCTATAAGTTTCGGCATCATTTTGGCACCACTAATAGAAAAAATCACTCACGTATAATGAGTGATTTTTTTCACTTCTTATTTATTCTTACTTAATAGCATAAGTATGATTAGTTATAATGTTACATTCAAACTTTCTTTTGTAACATCAATACCAAAATTAGTAAGTTCTTTGTGTACCATCTGACTATCCTGTAAACCTTGGCGATATACATATTCTTTCTTTATCCGTTCAGCAAATGCCCAAGCTGATTCCAAATCATCCAATAGATTTTTTTGTTCATCAGTTGTAAGCGAGTCTCTT
This sequence comes from Lysinibacillus sp. GW821-FHT14F06, assembly GCF_058803665.1. NCBI lineage: Bacteria > Bacillati > Bacillota > Bacilli > Caryophanales > Bacillaceae > Lysinibacillus > Lysinibacillus sp. GW821-FHT14F06. The sequence continues at coordinate 35,913 of NZ_JBXAPF010000012.1, read as the reverse complement.
AATAACTTCATCGTGGTTTCTATCTCGTTATTAGTTTGAATATACAATTCATCTGTTTTGGCTTTTTCCCATGCGACTTTGAAAACTCGTTCTTCCATGATTGTTATAAATGCTTTTTGGACAATAGTTTGATTTTGCATGATTTATCCTCCTATAAATGAGGACATCCACTTCAAATTGTAACAATTATATGCTACAATTTAATGCGACAATTATATTTATTTGAGTGAATGTCGCTCGAATTTGCATCACGGTCTAAGTTGGCGCTTAGATTGTGATTTTTTTATTTTTCTGAAACATTTATGATACCTCTTTCACCTGTCCTAACAGTAAAGGAATTAGCTCACTGAATTTAGATGGATAATACAAGGGCTGTGTTTCTTTAGGGTTACGAGGACTAATTGCATTAGAACCGTAATACTGTCCCTTTTCTGTAATCGATTTAAATGCTTTTGTTCCACCTTTTGATGATGGCCGATGTTTGATTTCAAGAATACCTGCAGCTAATAAGATATTGTTAGCTTTAATTGCACTTATACCTACATTATGTTCCTTAAGTAAGTCTGAAATTGGTTTCTTCAACTCCTCATTCTCTACATAAACAGGCAAATGATTTGTTGGCACACCATGCTGGGTATGTGCAGCTTCTAACATTTTAATTTTGGAAGGCTCGTCCACCCGTAAAATTTCAGTTGCGTACTTTACTCCAATGAGCTGTTTTTCAAAATCTACAACATTATTGTTTGGAGAAGTAGAATGTAGAACTTGCTCCATCTCTTCAAATCTAGTAACATACGCTGCAGTAAATAGAACACCTTTTTCACCAGTCATTTTGTTGGCAACCATGTCACAACCTTTTTTTGTTAACAAATAGCATTTGTATGTTTTATTATTCCCTTCCGATTTGTAACTACTTTCGATGAAGAAATCAGAAGGGGTGAAAAGTCCACTTTCAGAAATAGTAGGTAAGAAACCAATGTGTTTCACTCGACCATCACTATGTTTCTGACCTTCTATCATTGCTAATACCTCTTTATGTTCCCTGCCAATCATCTCCGCAACTTGGCGGCTTTCTGTCACGAGTTGCCCTTCGTGTGTAATAATCTGTAATTGATTCATCTATACTGCCTCCCTTTCGATTTCAAATAATTCACCGATTTCGCAATTTAAAAAAATACATAAAGCTTCTAATGTTTGAAACTGGATACCTTTAGCAGTTTCATAAAATAAAGCCCTTATAGTTGTTCTAGAGAGTCCTGTACCCTCTACAACATCAGACATTTTCAATTTCTTTTTCGCTAATATTACACGAAAATTATTTTGCATTCTATCTCCAACCTCCTAAAAAGCATTCTTATAAATCTAAAGGTATGTTATACAAAACCTTTATTAGCCTGTATGTTACTTTTAAAAGGTCTTGTTGTCAATACTTTTTGCATTTCTTATAAACCTAAAGGCGTTTAAAACATTACCGATTTGTAAATATTGAGTTATAATTAATAAAATACATAAAATAAATAAGGGGCTAAAACAAAATGATTAAATGCAACTTAGCCGTATTACTTGCCGAGAGAGGTTTAAAAATGGCTGATGTTATTAATGATACCTCTCTCTCAAAAACTGCAGTACGGGGTCTTTATTACAACCAATCTAAAGGAATACAATTCGAAACTCTTGAGATTATTTGTAACTACCTTAATGTAGAACCAGAAGATGTAATAAAGAAAATCCCATTTTTAATAGAGATCATCGAAAGAAAACCAAATTACGAAACTAGTTCAGTTGAATATAAATTGCAGTTCACCTTTGACCACAAAATATTTACAGAGTTTATTACAATAAAATTAAAGAACGCTGATTATCTTGAAGATGAGTTAGCTACTAATTTTTCAAGTTCTGAGCTATGGATTGATTTTTCTTTCAATAATGAATTAAAACAAACAATTTTCTCTCAATTAACTGAACTCGAAAAAGAACGATTAGATTACGATATCCTATCAGATTTTATTCAATTCATGAAATTAGAAAATCACAACATTACATTTTTCACTTACAACCACAACGAATCTAGGTCGATACCCAATATTTTAGAAAATAATGCAGAATGATGATGAATAACTGGTTTCCTTGAAAATAGGGAAACCTATTTTTTGTTAACCTTCGTCCCATATTTTAGTTTTATGCCTATTCTAAGCAAAATATACTGTTTTTTCGACAAATTCATATTTTTTTATAAAGAACATAGTACCCTATGGCATTTTAAACTCGAAAATTGTAATTACTGAAAAGAATTTAAGCTACAAGTATGTAGAATCAAATATAAATCCATTTTAAATCAAATATAATTTGATTTCAATTGTAAAATACTTTTATTTCATTTGTTTTATCAATTATAATTTGATATTATTTATGTATTATTTAATTTAATTTTAGGAAGTGAATAAAATGAAGACTTTTGGAGATAAAATGAAAGCTTTAAGAGAAAGTAAAGGCTGGACGCAAAAGTATACTGCTGAAAAAATGAATGTTTCTCCTCAGATGTATAACAACTATGAAAAAAATAAAACTAATCCATCTCTGGAGATTTTGAAACGTGTGTGCGATTTATATAACATTTATTTAGATACGTTGGATAGTAAGTATGATAATGTTTCTGAATTTCTTAGATCTGTTGAATTAGACAATTCATACTTCGAAAATCCAGAAAACGCCGAGGAAAATAACCTCTCGGAGGAATATCCTTATATAATCCCACACTTCGCTGAAATAGGATATGTGCCATTATTTCATGCTGATTTATACAATGACCAAATTGACTATGAAGAAAACGAGTACTTTTTCTTTAAAAATACAGATATTGAGTATTCTCCTGAACGATTAAAAGAGGATGATTTGTTATATTGCGAAGGAATCGATCATAATAAGGAACCCAATACGTTAAGTGTTTATTTGATTTACTTAAAAAACGAAAAGAGATATTGTATTAGAAAATTCTTAGATTCACAATTGGTGCGAGGAATTATTAAGGGACTAAAAGATTCATCACAAAAAAAACTTCTAGAAAATATTTCAGATTCTGAAATGAAGGATAATTATTTTTTGATGACTAACCATCCAGAGCAAGCAAACATGTCAGTAGTTAAAAAAGATGACGTAAAAATAATAGGTCATCTGCAATATGTTATTTTTTCCCCTGATGTTGATTTATTTGAAAGCCTTGGTATTAACTATAAAGAACTCGCTCAAAAGAAATTAGATCAAGACTTTGTTAAAATTAGAGAGAAGATTGAACAAAAAAGAAAACATAATCCTGACTTTTTAAAATGATGTTTAACAAACAGAAAGACCAGAACTCATTTATATTGAGTTCTGGTGGTAATCATTTAGATTCATCAATCAATGATTTATCTTTATCTATAATTCTTCCGTCGGCTGTCCAAACATACTCATCTTCACCAGACATTATACTTCTTAATTTTAATAATTGATTAATTACCACATCTAAACTCTCTACTTTATTAAATCCAAGTGTTACAGGTGCCTCCTTTAAACTTAGCGGTTTATCCATTTCTAATACTGTCCCAATAGGTACAGGATTAATTTTGGTAAACTGGATAGCACCAGAATTTCTCTCTTTATTACAAGCAACCCTTACACTTATATCTCCACTTCCGAACAAAATTTGTACAGAACTATTGTTTAGTATTGGCATTGTCACTTATCTCCTTTAAGTAGTTAAATATCAAATCTTCCACTTGAGTTTTCAGAGCTTGCTTTGCATAACGTAGTACTACATCTTCCCCAAGGTTTATCACAACAACATCACTAAAATATTGGTCGATGTGAATCCACTTCACTATCTCGATTTTTTGTTTGGCCAACAAACATTTTTTATTATAGTAGTCGGTTCTCAAGTGTTTTAATAAATCATCTACAATACTAATATAGACCTTGGACATTTTTAGATTCCCTAGTGTATCATAGTCATTCTGTAAAGACTTAACTGCCATATCCAACAGGATAAATTGATGTACATTTCTACGTTCTTCGGGTTTAATCATCTGTGTCTACCAACGAAGCTATTACCACGGTCTTTTAACATCACAATCACTCTCCACTAATCAACATCAGAAATACTTAAAATATCTAGGAAATGTACCTTGTGAACAATCCTATATTTATCCTTAATGTGAATTAATTTAGTGTTTGTATCCATTTTTGTGACTATACCTAATAAGATCTCTTCCTTTTTGTAGATTGAAAAAGCTTTGTACTTTGATTCATTCATTGCTTCAGTCAATGCGTATGCGATTTCTTCTAAATCAAATTCGTCTCGATCTAAGTGCTTTGGTTCTTTTTTCTTTGCTGGTGTTTTTGTTTTAGTTGCCATCATTACGCCTCCTCAAAGTAAGAACATTTGTTTGTGTATATTATAGAACGAATGTTCTTAATTAAGCAATAAAAAAAGCTCAGGCTCAAATTAATTGAGTACCTGGGCTATTTATTAATTATTATTGTAAATAAAGTGTTCCTTGATACCAGTAGAGATTTTTAGATAAATCGCTTTGTGCATAATCATAAAATACATAACCACTGTAAATAGCTGGAGCATAAGGTACAGGTTGCTGTACAGACATACTATATTTAAAAGTTGGTCCCTGATAACCTACCCAATATCGACCTACATTTATAGAATTCACAGCTCGTAAGGATTCATTGTGAGTTGATAGTTTGGCTTCTTGTTCTGTTGAATAATTCAATGATTCAACAGGAGAGATAGAAGAATCAATTTCTTGTGCTGAAGAGCTTAATGCTCCTGGAAAAATTAATGCCGAACAAACAACTAAACCAGTAAAAATTTTTGATATTTTCATATATTATGTACTCCTTTTTTATAGTTTAAATGCTATAGCATGTTCACTTTCCCTCGAGTTAACCCAAGTCTATCAATACAAATTCCGAATTTTCAATGGTGGGTTTCCGAAATTCCACTTTTCGGGAAACTTCATTTTTTGGCGTTATTCTGCATTTTATGTCATACAACGCCATATCACGCCAAAGGTACCGCCATTTTTTGGCGCTATTATAATCATTTCATAAAACTTAAGCATTATTTTTGATGAACTTTTCACTAAAACACTTGTAATTTTTATTTAGTGTTGTTCTTTTGGTTAAATAATTTTCTTCACTAAACTGTCAATTTTAGTATTATGATTATATAGACCAGCTCGGCTAAATTAGCTTTGCTGGTCCTCATTTCCCCTATTTACTTCTGCGTTGCTGAATCGTAATACACAATCCAATTAATCGATCAGTCGTCATAGTACCATTCTGTAAGTCCTTCAAATGCGATTCCTGAATAATTCTATCTTTAACCGCCTGTGCAATAAAGTTCTCCGTTTCAGTTTTCATAGCTGGTGAACCAGGGTTCCATGCTTGAGTCACTTTGATTTCCTCCTTTGGTTTAATAGTTGTCGCTGGTTTCATAGCCTGTTCAATCCGTTTCAGGAAGCTATTCCAGCGTTCTTCGCTCAAAATTCGATGTGGACAATATTTGCCGTTCCAATCTTGATGTTTTTTCACTCGATCAATGCCCCAGCCATACTCTTTTAACAACTTAGCGATGTAGTGTACTGCATTTTCTTCAGCAGCAGTATAACGAGCTCCTCCACTTTTGCTGTAGCAGATTTCGATTCCGATTGAAATACGGTTACCTTTCTTAAGTGCTTTAAGATCTTTACTTCCACCACCATCACCACAATGCCAAGCGTTGCGGTTGAATGGGATAGCTTGAATGACCACTTTATCATCGACAGCAACATGATAAGATACCTCGTTGTTGTTAGATAACATGTATTCAATTTCGTTTTCTGCAGGCGCATCATTTGCTGTGTTGTGAACTGTGATGTATTGAGGCACCATGGAGTACGGTGCCTTTATTGGGTACTTACTTGCCGGTAACAAGGTTTGTTTGAATGTGTAAGCCATTACTGCTCACCCTCTTTTTTAGCCGCCTTTAAGAGATCAAACGTTCCAGATGCTGTAAGACCTGCAATAAAGCCAGCCATCAACATGACATACACTGGATATTCAGATAACGGCCACAATACCAAACCAATAAAAATACCAATCACTACTGATGTGATTGGCATGTATTGCGTATTAAGATTAAAAGTCTTTTTAAGTACCTCCGCAACTGCTAAGACAATCGCTACCATCACCATTGCAATCATAAAAATGTTTGTTAAATCCATATAAAACCCCTCCAATTTTAGTTTTTAAATAATGACTCAATAAGTAAGTAAATTAATCCACCAGCAGTTAGTAATTTAATAAATAACTCGACTGTAGCGTTAAATCTTTGTTTCTTAAATTCAATGGCATCCTTTCTTTCAGAAGCGTTTAATTCGTATTCACGTATTTCTTTTGCTTCCTCTGCCTTATCCCGGCCCTCTATTAACTGCCATTGGCGATCTGTTATTTCTTTAAATAGATTTCTTGTTTCTTGATTCTCTTTAAGTATTGTATTTTCTAATTTCGTGAAGCTTTGTTCAATGTTTTCAAGTCGTTTGTCTTTCTTGATGTCTTGTTTCTCCAAGTGTTGGAGCCTTTTTTCGTGGTCCGCTAGGCGGAGCTCTACAGTTGGTACGCGTTCCAATAACATCACCAATCCTTTGCCCTAAAATAAAAAGCCATGAGAAGCATCGAGGTTCAGTAACATGTACCATTGCCCACCTCGATTGCTCTCATAGCACATAATAAAAGCCCTCTACAGTTGTTGTAGAAGGCTTTTATCTTATTAAACCGCTTTTTCTTTTATCATTTTTAAAATATCATTTAATACTTCTATTCTAAAAGAAGTATTAGGAACGAACTGGGCCAATTCATTAGGAAGTGGGTCACTATAATTGTAAGTTGAAACAGTTAAGCCACCATATTTAACTAAATGTGTTGAGTTGACTTTATCTTTATCAAATAAAGTACAAATTGATTGATAAACATCATTTCTTATATCTGCATTTTCGAATCTAAATGTTAAATGGTCACTATTTTTTCCATCTGCGTATTCAACATCAATTTGATATTCCATACTAACATAATCCCTCCTCTCCTTTGCTCAATTCGACAAAAAGTCTAGTAATTCCTTCATTCTTAGACAATAAGAATGCTAAGCCTCTGCTTGCATTTCTGCGTTATCTACTGGCAATACACTAATGATGATATGCTTATTAATGATTGCCCCGCTAATATTAACAAAGTTTATTTTTTGGTCATTTAATGTTGCTGTGAATACACTTGCATCAAACTCCGCGTTTTTTAAATTAATTACCTGTCCATTGTTTAATTGTACTTGATAATTCATAGTTATCATTCTCCGTTTCTTATATTATTTTAATTCATAGATAGATACCCAATATCTGAACCGTACTTTCTAACAACTAAAACTTTAGGGTTGTTAGAACTTTGAAAAAAACTAATTCCATCACTGATATTAAGCCCTGTTACAGATACACCGCTGAAATCTACTGTTCCGCCTTGGAATCTTGTAAAGTTAGAAACTATGTCAATGCCATTCCATGCTTGGATTTCTATTCCACCTTCACCAGTTGTAATAGTTGTCATATCTGAAAATCTTATTTGGTTTCCTATACTTATGTTTCTATTCACATTTATGTCTGTAGCCCCACTAATACTGCCATTGACTATCACAGCACCATTAAGGTTTATCTTATCAGCATTAATTGTCGCAACACCTGGGCTCAAATTAATATCTGTAATAGAGCCACCTTTGTCTACTTTTAAATTGATACTATTTTGCATTACATTAATCGCTGAATTTGTGTCTCGCTCTAAATTAGATACAGAAATTTCGATTCGCCCTGCCCTCATATCAATTGCAGATACTTCATTTGTAATACGATTATTAACTGAAAGATTAATATTGTCTGCTTTTAAATTGATAGCAGCCATTTCGTTTGTGATACGATCATTTACAGATAAATTAATATTATCAGCTTTAATATCAATAGCAGCGATGGAAGTATTGATATGTTCTACTTCTAATGTTATACGATCATCTGTTTTCTTGATTTCACTTCTAAATTCACCCTGCAACTTATCTTTAGTTTCTTCGATTTCTTCTTTTAATTCTTCTTTTGTATCGTCAATATATTCGTTGGTGTCGCCTATTTTTTCTTCTTGGTCAGCGAGTGTATCTTCTATTGACTTCGGAAGTGAATTCCCGAAAACGACACTAGAAGTTATTAATTTACCGTTATACAAAACTTTCGTTTGCTTTAATATCCGAGTTGACATTTCAACGCCTAGTGGCTCATAGATAAGCCAAACACGTTCGCCATTTTCTCGGGCTACTAATTCAGGTATTGTTGTTTCAATCGCTAGTTGTGGCTCATCCTGTAACTTGCTTTTGATGTAATTTAGCAAAGCTGTAGCGTCAGTAAAACGCTCATCTTTAACAGGATCTTCTTCTCTCCGACCGAAAATATCGATGTTAGGTGACGTATATTCAACAGTTAAATCATCTTTACCAAAACCTTTAATATAAGTTGCGAGGTTCGTTGTATCTTCCTGCAACACAATTGACGATATATTGTGTTTATAGCGATACTGGTAGTCGTAATTACCACCAATCTCCTTTGCAAAATATAGTTGCTTGTTCGGCAAAATTTGAAATTCGCACTCATGGTACTTGCATATTTTTTGTACTAATTTAATGACGTTATCATTACCGAATGAACGTATATAATTAGTGATATTTGCGATATTTGCATCTGCTGTAAACGTCCATCCAGTGCCTTGCAAAGCAAAATTAATGTGATTATTTAAAGTGTGACTACCCTCAAACGTGCCATGCCTATACGTTTTCAAATGATCATAAAAAATACTTAATGCCGTTACTGATTTACTATAAACATTGTCAGCAAAAACCTTCACACGAAAATCGTTGCCATCGACAGTAATAATTGATTCAGACTTTAGTAGTTCATAACCAGGATTATTTTCGCTAGGAAAACAAGAAAACGACACTGTAAAAGTGCCGTCTACTATTTGTTCCATTTTAAAGTCTGTGCCGATTTTTATTAAAGGCTCTACCTGTGATCCGTCTGTGACCATTAACATAATTCCTCACCTACTGTACCATGAAGATTTATTTTATTACATGTTCCTACAGTTACATCATTTGATGATTCATTTATTAATTGAACAATAGATTTTTCCTTATCACCAACTAATATGATTTTTGGTGCATCAATTGTAGTAACGGATGGAGTGATAGCAACCACCGATTTTTCCCCATTTCCCTCAACTGTACAAATTACTTTGTCCTCACTCAATTTGATTGTAGACATACATTCACCTTCTTTCTAATAAAAATACGCCACTCGTTTCTGAGTGACGTTACTGAACAATATAGATTTTATTTTTAGTTTTTATTAATCTTTTAAAAGTCTACTTTTCTTTTAAATTTAATTCTTTATAGATAGTTTCCCACATGATTTCATATCCTTTTACAAGTGGGTGTGCTCCTTTGAATTCCATGACGTCTTCATATTTGTAAATTGGATTATCTAAAAAGAAATTATTTATTCCATCATAATGTGAAATAAAATTATAATTTTTTTCTTTAACTATATCCTTTAAAACAGCATCAATTTCACCTGGAGAAAAATTAAATGGTGCATAATCATTTTTAGATGGCGGCGGCGACATAACAATCATATAATTAGCTTCTTTATTCACTCTATCCAGTAACATTTCAATGTTTTTCTTATACTCTTCTAATGTAGTTTCACTTCTATCATTGGTTCCTAACATTACAAAAACTACATCTTCATCGTTATCTAAAACAAAGTCGATATTTTCTAAAAACCACTTAGCACTTTTCCCGCCTATTCCAAAATTAATGAATTCCACATCTTTTGAATAGTTTTCGTATATATACTTTCTAAAAAAATTACCCCACGATGGAAAGCCATGAGAAGGTTCTTGGAATACTTCTCCATTATGATTGTATATAATTCTACTATCTTTAGGGATATAAAGACTTTGCAAACCATTTCCAGCAGTAATACTATCACCAATTAATTTAATTTTTGTGATTTTATTTGTTTTAGTATATTCATCAAATTTTGTAATAACTAAACTTGATTTATTTTCATCAACTGGTTTAGGTGTTGGTTTTAATGCATATAAAGTTCCGCCTAAGCCTAAAATTAAAACACCAAATAATATGAAATAGATTTTTTTCAAATCTAATTACCTCCTCACAACATTACTATATATTACCACAATATCATAAGGATTGGTTAGTCATTAAAACAATTGGACACAAATTATTTTTAGTTCACCTAATGTTACTGTAGCATTAGTAGCATTGTGGATTCTTAAATATACTCTATTAACATTGTAATCTATGTGAGGTGCTGCTATTACACCGTTTGGTATTGGTCCTGTTATCGTTATAAAAGGGAAATACGAACTATTTATAGAAATATATATGACCTCAATATTAGTAACTGTATTTGCCGCAATATTTCCTGGAGTTATCGGGATAATAGTTTTATTTTGAACTTCTTTACTATCGTTTAGTTTCCTCCAATCACTCCAGTCGTCACTTGCATAATTCCAAATGCGCTTATAAACATTATAACTTTCTCTAGGTTCATATAACTGATATGAAAATAAATCATTACTAAAACCCCTTGAAGTTGTTAACCAACCTTGTGTTTGTTCAGGAAAGTTTAATAAATCAGAGTAGGATTCTAATTCGACAACAGTTCTTTTCCCTTGTTCGAAAAATTGGATTGGTGTAGTAGATAATATATACGGAACTTGCGCTCCTATCAAGACGTTATACAATGAAGATGTATTACTATTTCTCCAATTATCTACATTATCAATAAACCCAAATCGTTCTTGTATTAATTTCCATATAACATCATAACCTTCATTAATAGGATGGCTACCATCTTTTTCTATCAATGTGTTCAGAGTTGCTCCACTTCTCTCCGAAAAGTTCAACAAACCTCTAAATAAACTAATATGTGTGTAATTATTCTTTTGACAAACATCTGTTATTACTTGATCTACCTCTCTCATTCCGAAATTATAGGTATATGAATCATTATCATTTAATGTAGGAGGAGCAGTCATAACAACCATCAAGTTACATCTTGCATTAATGTACTCTAAAAAGCTGATTAGATTTGTCCTAAACTCACTAGGTGTTGTACAATCCCATCTATCATTAGTTCCTAGCATAACGAAAACAACATCTTCATTATCTGTTACCCAAAATAACTTATTCTCATTTGCAAATTTGGCAGATTTACCACCTATAGCAGCATTAATGAAATCTATATCACTATAATTATTTGATATGAAATTTCTAAACATATTAGCATAACAAGTGGTAGTATATGCAGGCTCTCGATATGATTCGGTACCGTTATTAAATATCACTCTATTACCAACAGGAGGCTGGATATAATCTCTAGCACCATTTCCCACTGTAATACTATCACCTATAAGTTTAATTTTCTCAATTTCTCCATCTACTAACAATTTGGATAAAAATAGACCATTTATTCCGTTCATATTTTCAGCGAAATGAACATCAACTATCTGTTTCAAATTTGTAAAATCCATTTCGTCTACTTTACTATCTAAAGTATCTTGCAAATTGTTAATATTAGATATTTCATGTGTATGTGTAGAAGGAGGAAATACTGAAGGTTTTTCTGGAATATCACTCCACTTAACTTCCACATTGCCATCAACACCAGGGAACCTATTGTTAACACTAGAAACTGCCCCAGTACCATCTACACCTTTTCTAGCTAGACACGTCCAGTCATCCCCTTCATTAGGTGTAATGCCTATATTTTGTCGTAATGCTTGCCATGTCGAACCGTTGTCAGTAACAATGTTATTTTTTATATACTCAGTTGTTGAATTCCAAGGTGCAGCAGTGCCCCAACCTTCGATAACGTCCGCAGCAGTTTCAGCGCGTTGGGCAGCATTATCTGCATTCGTTTTAGCTTGTTGTGCATCTTTAGTTGCTTGATTAGCGTTTGTAGTAGCATTATTTGCATCCGTAGTCGCTTGTGTTGCATCTGCGACACTTTGCTCTAGTGATGTTTGTAACTGCTCTAAATCACTTTTTAATGATGTAAGCTCGCTAATTATTTGTGTTGCATCAGATGTTGCCTTATTAGCTGCCGTTGCTGCAACTGTAGCCTCAATAGTCGCACTTAACATATCATCCATTAATTGCTGTGCATCGCTTAATGCCGTTTGCATATCTGCTAATGTGTTATCTGTGTTATTTAAGGTTTCTGTAATTCTCTTTATTAACTCATCTACGTCATTATCGCCAGCTAATATATTCATTTGACGTTGTAAATTATTGAAGCGATTTCGAATATCGTCCCATGTCAAATTCAAATTTACACGTTCTTCGCGCGTAATAGGTGAATTCGTATTATACATTGTCATTCCATCACATCCTTACATGTATAAAAATTTAAAATTAAAAGCGATACTTTGAATAGTACCGCCTTCCACAGAAAAATTATTTTCACCCACTGCTAAAGTGAGTAGTTTTTTGTTCGTATTTTTAAAAACAGATATACCATTTTTAAGTGTACGAATACCATTTAAAACGAGTGTGTCGCTAGTTGTTAGTGCACCATCATAACGATATATGTCGCCCGTTGTCAGATTTGTGATTTGGAGATATGTTGTAGCTGTGGCCTTAATCGTAATTTCTAAAAAATGTTCACGTGGATCAATGGCAACATTACCGATATTTTCAATAATAAATGAGTTTGAAACATGTTCATAACGATATTCCTTGTCCCAATAAAGTCCCATGCCCCAACTCCATAAATCTACGTCCCATTCTTTTCGATTTTGTAAGTCAAGGCAACTACCTCTGGATTGTGAATATGGTAACTCACAAATAAATTTGATATTACATACACCATTTTTTAATGTACGTTGCAAACTAAATTTCCCGTCATTGCGTACATGCCACCACAAACCACTTTCCCTTGTATCGATGATATGAAAATCTTCTCTACTACTGAATAAAGCAAATAATTCACATCTTAAAAGTGCATAATCAGCTAAATCATAGCCCTTTATTTTAAAAGTAGCGTCAATGTAACGAGTGTTGTAACCATTGTTGGTGACAATATAGCTACCGCCATCTAAGTTATGCGATTCATTCATATTGTCCAAGGATTCAGGCTCAAACTCCATAACCCGAATCCCTGCATCACGTAAATTGATTTGTGCCCCATCTTTTCTAACAAATATTAACGTCATAATGAGGCCACCCCTTTCACCATAGCTGCCATATTAGCGCCTCTATATTGTTTGCCACTAACGATTTTATACATGATTTCTCCAACTTTTTCACCATATAAAATCACGTCCGATGTTTCCACCTGGATGCTATTTTCTTCGGCATTGCCAGAAATATTATTGGTAGTCGAATAGTTATTAATCATCGATGATGGCTTGTTTAAGCCGAGGTTAACTTTAGCACCACGCAACGGATTAACAATGGAAGGTTTGATAAAATCGCCGATTTTTTCAGATGCATTTGTTAAAAATGATTTTTGGCGATCAACACCCACATCGAAACCACGCGCAAGATTACCAACAATAAAATCACGCATCCATCTTGAAGGACTATGAATATCTAAAGCATCTTGAATGGTCCATTTAATACTGTTTGCTATTGATTTAGCTTGTTTTTGTAATTCTCCATCCATTGACTTTAATCCATCCAGTAAGCCTTTAGCAGCGTCAACACCGACCTGTTTTAGTGAACTCATTTCATTTTGAGTAGTGGTTGTAAGTGCCTTGATTTTTTCACGCCACTCGGTTTGCAAAGTCGTTAATTGCTTCTTGGCTGTTTCCCGCAATTCTTTAATTTGCTTGTCAGCATCTTCACGCATAGTCTTTAATTCACGTTCAGTTTGATTACGTGCATCTGCTGATTTTTCTTTGTATAAATTGCTGTATTTCTCTAATTCAACTGCACTCAACTGGTTAAGAGCCTGCAACTCTCCAAGTGCTTTCGGGCCCATTTCACTAAGATCTTTTAATAGTTCTTCGCCTACGCCTCTCATAGCTAAATCATCCATAGCCCGGCGCCACTCACGGAACCCATAAACTTGACCTTGTAGATTATCTAACAGCTCTTTACCCGTAATTTCGGTGTTTCGTTTAAATTCATCAAACAGACCCGTGGAATTGAATAATTTATCATATCGCTTGTTAAATGCATCTTCATACTCTTTGTTTAAAGCTTGTTCTTGCTTAATAAGGTCATCATTGATTTTTTGCATTTCCTGTTGGTATGACTGATTAATCGAAAGAACTTCTTTATTAATAGCATCTACAGCTTTTTTATGCTCTTGCTGGGCTCTTACTCGTTCCTTACTTCCGTCAGCATATAACTTCAATGATTGTTCCCAAATCCTAGCTTCATCGATCAATGATAGTTGGTCTAATGACTTTTTATCATCAATGTACCGTTTAGTTTCCTCGTACAAATCTTTGTACATTTTATTATCTAAGGAAACGATATCTTTAGTCGATTTTTCTTTGATTTTTTTTATTTTGGTGGCTGCCTGCTCTTCGATTTTCGCGATTTTTTCATTTGTATCCCGAGAGTTTTTAGTACGTTTTGAACTTGCTTCATTTCTAAGCTGTTGTACTTTAGCAATTTCATCTTTCGTTAGATTGCGTTTTTTCTTTTTAGCTGCTGCATAAATGGCGTTAATTTTCTGCGTTTCAGATTGAGCAGCTTTTTGATTTGATTCAGATGCATTTCGTTGCAGTTTTGCAATCGAATCATTTTTATCTTTTTCGATTTTCGCAATTTGATCAGCTGCATCTTTGCGTAGCTTTTTTTCTTCTGATGCATAATGCTCAGCGATATCTTTGGCGTTGAGTGCTATGTCACTTACAGCATCGACTACTCTATCACCAGTCTCTTTAATACCAATCGCCCAACCTTCAGTAATCCATTTACCGATTTGTTCAAAAATACGTGACGGAGAATGAATATCCAACGCTTGTCGTACTGTTTGGGCAGCATTATTAGCAATATTACGAGCTGTTGCTAAAACTTGCTTCTCGCCAGATTTAAGTCCTCGAACCATTCCGGCCGTTGCTTCTTTACCAATTTTCTCGAAAGTAGATGATATTTTCTCAAATGGTTTAACAATATCTTTTATTAAAGCATTGACTGATTTTAAAATTGCTTGAATACCGTCTTTTAAGCCGAGTGCTAATCCGTCTGCTAAATCCGTTCCAATACGAACAAATACTCTTGAAGGACTATGTGTTTCTGATTGTTTTCTCGCTGCATCCTCTGTAGCTTTCGCCATTTCTTTTGCGGCCTTCTCAGCTTCTGGCGTGCCTTTCGTGATTCCCTGCGCCTGCCCTTTTGCAATATCGACTCCAAGACTGTCAAAATTGGCACTTTTGATGCTATCAGATAAGGCTTTTTCAGTACCAATAACTAAATGACCAACAGCTTCTAATAAACCTGTATTTTCAATTCCAAGAGATGTACTTAACGCCTTCGTTGCGACTTGCCCACCCTTGGCGAAAGATTCACTTAACTTGTTTAATTCGGTGTCTGAGGCATTAACAAGTGCCTTAACATGTCCTGCGGATTCGGGTCCTGCTTCACGTAATGTGTTGAGTAAACCCTCATCTACGCCACGTTCTGCTAATTTTGCAATGTTTTCTGACCACTCTGTTATGATTCGTTGATTTTCGTCTAAGTTTTTTTGCATTTCGGTAACGGAAACTTTAGATTTGTCGCTTAACTTATCGAACATATCCGTTGCTGCACTTGCATAATCATCCCAAGTGGATTTCATTGATTTAACTGCTTCTTGTTGCGATTCGGACAATTCATCAAACAATAATAACTGTCTGCCAACATCTTCCTCTGTTGCATCAGCTACGGCTTTGGAAGATTCAATAATTTGTTGCTCTACCTTAACCCGTTCTTCGCCAGCTAGTTTGTTAGCTTCAGAAAGAGCCAGTTCTTGTTCCTCTAACTCTTTCATAGCCTCTTTATGTTCTTTGGTTTTCACGGAACCGTCCTCTAACTTTTGGTTCCATTCCTCCCGTAATGCCGTAATTTCCTCTTGTTGCTTACCTATTTCAATTTGTTCTTTCATGATTTCGGTAAGTCGCTCTTGGGCACCTTGTAATGTTTCTTCCTCTTTCATCAAATTGATGCGATTTAATATTTGTTCGGAAGTTGCACTCAACGCATTTGATTGCTCGCCATACACAAGGTTTAATCCATCAACATTTTTATTTAATTCCTGGATATACGAATTTAATAATTTTTTTTCTTCAGCAGTTTTATGTTCTTTTGCTGCTAATTCTTCGATTTGTGCAACGAGTCCTGTATATGCTTGGGCGTTGGTTTCGATATTTTTTTGATTTTTTTCATAAGCGACAGACGATTCTTCCACTGATGTATTTAACGCTTTTGTGGATTCTACTAACGCCTCGTTTTGCTGAGCTAGCTTTTCACCCTCTTCAGTGGATTTATTGAACCATTTAACAAGTCCTATAACCCCTGTAACAAGTAAGCCAATTCCTGTCGTTATCCAACCTATAGGACCCATTAAGAACTTAATAGCTACACCCCATGCTGTCGTTGCTGTTGTAGCTGCTATTTGTGCTACCGTTGATAACTTGATGCTACCAGTTAATACGCCGATAGCTAAGGTCTTAAGGGTGATAGCACTTGTTTGTGCAACTAATACAGTTGTACCAGCTCTATCCACTGTTGTCATGGTGATTTGCGATGCTATACGTGCTTTTGTAGCTATTGTCAATGCTTGTGTAGTAGCTTCTGCTGCCGCAATAGCTATTTTTGCAGAATCAATTGCCGCACTTGCTTTTGTAATAACTGCATGAGCTGCAAATGCTGCTGTTAAGCCGATTATAGCGGGCGTTAAAAACTGTACAACAGCTATTGCTGCACTCACTGCCCCTACAAATATTTTAAAAATTGGTGCTGTAGTCTCGATGGCACTGGTTATTGCGGCGAATGCAGAACGAATAACCACTTTTAAGCTGTCTAGGTTTTCGGCTATGGTTTTTCCTGTGACTTCTTTCGTGAGCCTATCAAAAGCAAAAATCATATTAGCAACACCAACGACTATTGCATTTTTGAGGTTGCCAAATGACGTACCAATACCAGCAGCACTATTTTTCGCAACATCAGCAAAGCCATTCACTCCACCGTTCAACTCAATGACCTTCGCATTAAATTCTTTAAAGCTAATATCACCATCTTTAAGTGCTTTGTACAAATCGTTTTGTGCTGATTCACCTGCAAAACCAAACGCTTCTGCTGTCTTGTTGAGCGCATATCCCATTGTTTCCTGAAGTGTACGCCATGACTGCATATCGACAGACCCTTTTGACAGCATCTGCACATACTGTACAAGGCCACGCTCTGCATCTGATGCACTTGCTCCACTTGCTAAAAAGGCATTATTTAAAGACAACGCTGTGTCGGTTGCTGTATCTAAATCACCTGTGAGAATCGCAATGTTTTGAGCACTACCAACGATGCCGTCTAGCGTTGTTGGTAGCCCTTGAATACCTTCGGATAATTTATTAATGGACTTTTGGGCAGCCTCGCTACTAAAGCCCATACGTTCCATAACGGATGGAAATCCGTTAATTGTATCAAAACGCTTAATTGCTCCGTCTAGTGCATTCGTAACAAGCTGTATGCCTTTTTGGGCAAGACCAACAAGCCCTAATGAAGTGACCATGTCTTTAACGCCAAATGAGGCTTTTTTAGCTGATTTGTCTATACCGTCAATTTGCCTATTAATATCTGCAACACCTTTGACAACTCGACCATCATCTAAAATTACATCAATTACTATTTTCCCATCAGAAGCCACGACTACACCACTCCCTTATTTTGAAATGGTGCTCGATGGCTCTCTAATTATTGACTAATGTTGTGACTTTACAGCGAGGGCATTTTATTTCTGCTTCCCCTTTAACTTTCGCAAGAAGCTTGTTGCATTTCTTGCATCGTATTTCTTGCATATCATCACTCCTTTTGCTTTAGTGCATATGCTCTTTTGATTTTTTTAATTGCTTCACGTTGTTTTGATGCACCTTTCCCTGTTGGTAGTTCCATTTGCCGAATTTCTAGGACTTTTTTAAACTTGGTATCTTCACTCAATCCGCTTAAAAGTGCTTTAAATTTCCACCAGTGTAACTTACCTTGTTGCTCAAATAAATCAATGTTGTAACACTGTAAAAATGAAGCATAAATGTATTGTGCGTCTTGCTTGATGTCATATAAATCTTCGTTATCTTCCTCTGGTGCTTTCGGCATTGGATTGCCCTCAAGATCATATTCCACATCATCTGTTTGCTCATTGTTGATGAAAAAATCGAACAACATAACAAAAATATCCGCCTGCTCTTGCAAGGGATACTCAAAGTGTGCACCTAACAGCATGTACAACCCCGTTGTAATTTGTTCTAGGTCATTTATATCTTCGTCATTGAGTAAATCAATAACGGATAAAACATTATCAAATGACAAGTCTATTCGATGGATAACGCCATTTATTTCAACCTCATGAGGCAATACATCTGTCAATGAAAACATAGCCGCACCTTACTTTTTACGTCTTTGATGCTGATGACGTTGTTTTTTTGACTTTACATAGGTTGCGGCTTTAGTTTGCTGTAGTTGTAGACCGCGTTTGTTTGCTTCTGCCGCGATACCTTCTGCAAGTTGATTGAATACATCTGCACAAGCAAAAGCGCCACCAACATGCTCATAGATAGCTTCGCCTGCACCTTTTTCTAATAATTCATCAAGGGATTTAATGATAAGTTTTTTAGCCCCATCAAAATCATCATCAGTAAGTTGTTGTGCATCTTCGTGGAACTTTGTGAAAACCGTACGGGCTCGTAGTAAATTTTCATCTGACATATCAATTTCATATTTTAAATTATTGTCGATTTCCACTGGAATTGTGGATTTGCGTGTATTGATCTTAATTGTCATATATATCGCTCCTTAAAAAAGAGAAGGCTTAATCGCCATCTCCTCCGATTGGTTCTTCTAGTTCTATTTCATCGCCCGAATTGTCGGGCTCATCAGGGTATAACTGGTTGTACTGTCATAGTCGGTTTAGCATCCCATGAAATACGGCAATTGAATGGTGCGTAGTCTGAAGCTTCACCACCAGTAGTTTTAATTTCTGATACTGTAGCGCGTCCTGTAAGTTCTGTACCATCTGTGCGTACTTGCTTGAACATGATTTTGCGGGCTTCTCCTGTCTCAAACTCAAGGTCTGCAATCAATTTTTGCGCTGCATCCTCAATATCATGCATCCCTTCAAACGTGTACGCCTTCTTTACACTGATAACATCCGTTTCTTTTGTACCATCACCATCATAAAATGCATATTCCTCTGTTTCTTCTTCTCCGTCGTCCGCAACAGTGGAAATCCATCTCGCTAGAGGTAAATCTGCTGTGCTATTTTCATCTTCATATTTGCCTACCCAATATTCTGTTAAGGCATTCTTTTTACGTGCCATTTAAGCCACTCCTTTGTTAATTGTAATTTGTACACTGATTGATAATTGATAAATAAAATAGCCTTGCTCATCAACAGCAATGAGCGAAGGCATACCGACAATACGTATATTGTTAAATTCATAACTATTGTTTTCAGATGGTAAATCATCTAAGTTCTCAAGTTTTTGGAAAATTGTAGTAATAAAGTTAATGCAATTATTTTGTTGCTTACTTTTAGCATTGATTTGCACTTGTTGTTGTTTATCACGCATCCCGTCAAAATAAATCATTTCTTGACCGCCTGGCATTGCCATAACTGAAATACTTTCGGTCGCTTCAAGTACACCAATGATGCTTTTGGCAAACGGCTTTTGACTATTAATATAACGATTGAGCTGTAATAATAAATCTAATTCCATTTACTTCATCGCCTTTTTCACGATATTCACCCAACTTTTATGGTGTATTGCTTGTGCTTTAACATCCCATTTAGGACCAGTACCTGGTGTTGTAAATTTAGCACCGTAATTGTAATATTGCCTTCTAGCATATGGAGCGTTCCAAATGATCGATTTCCCGTCTGCAGCGATAGTTGATTGGTTACGTAGATCACTAGAAAGCTTTGGTGCGTATATGTTGGAATCAGCGTGTACTTGGTTTACAAAAGCGATTTGCCCACGTCTTACTAATTCTTCAGCTCTCACACGCACACCATTAATTTCTGTACTTACTCTAATTCTCGCTGTCATTAAATCACTTCCAATTCATAGTGACGGATTTTATTTTTGTTTGGATGATAGCAAGGTACAATTTTCTTTAGAGTTAACTCTCTACCTTCGAAAATGATGATAGATTCCTCTTTAAAATCAGGAATTGGTGAGCTATTAACGGCATCTACAAAGATTACACCCTCAGCGACTATTTTTGTTTGAGTATTGTCACGACTAAACACTGTAGTAGGATCATAACGCACAAATTCGATATCGATCGGTTCCTTATACATGGGATTCCCGTAATCGTCTTTTTTATCAAGGATTTCTTTATAGGTTATGTCGTGTATAAGCCAACTTTTCGGCAATGGCTTAATGTACATTAAATCACCTCGATTCCTCTATATAAAAGCCCTGTATTACGTAAATACATATAGACATCATCAGCAACGATGTTATTAAGTTTTGCTTGGTTTCTCACACCACTGGATATAGAAGTACGTCCTATCGAAACAGACAAAGGATTATTTAATTCATGAGCACTTGTACCACCCATGTCATTAAAATACTCAATTTGAGCAGCGACAGCCTTTTTAAATTTATCTCTACGTAATGGAAAATCAGATTCCAAATCATTAAGTTGATAAAAGTCACGAGTGATGCTATCTAATACATCACTCGCTTTTTGTTCTAGTTTCGGAAAGTCATCTGCTGTTACATCAGAAAATCCAAAGTTTTGGTATTCATCGAAAGATAGGTATGGCATATTAACACCTACTTTGCATTCGGATCTGGTTGTTTCAATTCTAGCTCTTTTTCGAGCTTTGTCACTTTTGCTTTAAGTGCTTTATTTTCTTTGGTCAAATCTTCATTTTCTTTTGCTAGATCCACACTTTTTAAATTTTCTAACTCATCAACTACCGCATTGTGTTCAGCAAGTGATACGCTACGCCCACCAGTTGCACGTTTAACAACTTTGCCTTCGCTATCAATTTGGTCATAACCTTGTTGCAAATGTGCTGATAAACGACCTTCATCTATATCTAAAATGCGATTACCTTTTCGTACTTTTACTACATTACCCATGTTTGTTCCCTCCTAATAAAATTAAAAGAGGACTAAAAAAGTCCCTTTAGGCTTCAGTATTAATTTTTATTCCATCAACTTTTTTAGCAATTACGAAAAGATCCCAGTACTTGCGTTCGAAGTATAAATATTTACCACCTGTCGCTGCCGATGGATTATCCAATGAAACGAATTCATATTTTTGCGGTGTAATAACTGTTAATGGATGAATTAAAATCATGTTAATTTGTTTAGCAGTCACATCTGCTACTGCGCCATCTGTAAAGTTATAAACTGTTTTCATACGAGATGATGGGACAACTTTAATCGTTACATCGTCAAGTGAGTAAATGCTACGTTTTACATTACCAGCATTCCCACTCGCTACATCTAATTGACGTTGGAGACCTTGAGCAGTTTTTAATAACTTATTAACAGTTGGTGTCACATATAAAACTCGACCGGTTTGTGGTACTTCCGCATCGTCCATAGTTGCCATAAAATCATCGAAAATATCTAAGATATTTTCTGCATTTAATGCTGTAGTATCTACAGTTCCACCATGAGCAGTAAATTCAGTGAATAATTTCGATGCTGCGTATTTGTCCATTTCAGGAATCTTCTGTTCATCGTTAAACACGCGTGTGATGTTCGCAATCGTTAGTGCCATGTTCGTTTCATCAACATCCATTGGATCCACTAACGTTTTAAATTCACGATCGTGATCAATTGTTTTTGGCTCAAAATCGTTATCAGTACGACGAGTGAATGAACCAACTACATCTCGGTCCACATCAACGAAACCGCCTACTGTAATACGTGGGATTTGGATTGTTTTAGCGCTTGTCCACTTGATGTTTGCGTTGTTGGCCGTGCTATATAGCTCGACAAACATTAATCCAGTTGTGAATTTTTGTTGTAGTGCTTGGGTATACAGTTCTGCATAGTTAGGTGCTGCAAAATATTGAATATCTAATTTTAATAACATTTTCATACCTTGGTAATTTGGTAATGATTTAATAACATGTTTCATAGTATTTGTTCCTCCTAATTTTTAATTACTTAAATGCGTTTAACCATTGCTCTGCTTCTGTTGTTGATTGGGTACCATGTTTGCCTTGGGAAAACTTTGGCTTTTGTTGTTCCTGCTGTTGCGATTCTTCTTTTTGAGCAAAATGAGGATACTTTTCAACTATCTTAGAAATAGCTGTATCCATATCCACATCATCACTCACCATTGTTTTGGCAAGTGTCACAACATCAGTGACATAATCAGCAATAACGCCTGCTTTCATTGCGCTGATTTGAGCTTTAAGTACAGAATTTTCATCTGACAATGTTGATTGATTTGTTTCTAATTCTTTCAAACGTTCAGCTTGCTTTTCTTGCTCTGTTTTCTGTGAATCTTGCCACTCTTTGAATTTAGCAAGACCTTCTTTAGCATCTTTAAAGTCGCTAATACCTAACTCTTTCAACATTTTTTCTTGCTGTTTACTTGATTCGCGTTTGACGAGGTTATTGACATCCTCTTGTGTAAATGTCTTTTCAGGTGGTGTTTGATCTCCTCCACCATTATCTGCAGGCGGTGTATCTGCTGGAGGTGTTGGGTCAACAGGTGGTGCATCACCTTCTCCTGCTAACATCTGAATATCTAAAGGTCTCCACCCAGCATCTGGTGTCGGTAGCTGGTAAACTGGTTTTTGCATTTCTTTTTTCATAATAAAGCCCTCCAATATGGATATTTTTCCTTCCGTTCTTTATGGCGTCTACGGATAAAGACAAAAATAAAAGCCGTATCTCTACGACTTAATTACTCGCTCTTTATCATACCTACGTGCAAGATCATGTTCATTCACAAAATCACGTACTTTAGTTTGTCGATTACGGACCAACTGCTTGTACTTTTGAATTGCAACTTCATCACCAATTTCTTTGGCTAGATTAAGTGAACGTTTTGCCTTTCGGACTTGGCGCTCATAATAACGTTGTTGTTGTGATAGCTTATATTGTTCTCGCATTTCGGCTTCATCGTATTGAATCTGATTATTAGTGTTTAAGCCATCGATAAACAGATATAAGATGTGGCGACAATGGACGCCTCTTATTCCCCATGGCTCACCATATCCAAAGTCATAAATACTAGGATACTTAGGATCACTAGAAGGATTACTCATAGAACAAACCTTACCCTGTATCTCTGCACAAGCTGGTCTTGGGTCTGCATAGCTGTTAACTAACACTAAATCAATACCGTATTCATCCATACGAGACAATCGCAACTCGTTGTAAGTATTGTTGACTGTATTCCGAATAACCATGTCAGCATATTGTTCTAACTGCCATACTCGACCCCTTTTATCAATAAATCCTGTATCGATACCTTTATTGGCCCATTTAATGACCGTATCAGCAACGGCTTGATTTATGGTCATATTGCCAGCTAAAACCTGTGCTGTGGTTTGCTCAACAATTTTACGATACATAATAGCCGCTGTACCTTGACCATAAGTAGTTGTGATAAGTGTTTGATTAACATAGTTGTCGAGTTCTAGGAACGTTTGTTTAACATAGTTTTCTAGAATTAAATCAATCTGAGTAGGCGGTGGTAACGGCTTGTATTTTCCACTTACCTCATCATCAACGCTTTGTATTGTCTTGTTTCCAACATCCTCAATCATTTGCCTGATTGTTTCAGCCGCAATACCTGTAACTATAGACAACTCTCTAATAGTTTCGAGATTGAACATTCGTAATTGCTGCATCTTTTCAACTTGCCATTGTAGAACATAGTCTTTATCATGCTCAGAATTCGTTTTAAGGCGGTTTGCTATCTGATTGAATAATTCATCCTCTAAAGCAACATAAATATCTGTAATCTGTGATGTGTACAGATTAAATTGATATGGAGTGATGACTGGTCTTGGCATCTAATCACTCCCTACTACCGAAAAAACCAACTTCTTTTACAATTTCATCATGTTCAGGAGAAGATCTATTATTCTCCTCTCTGATTTCTTTCAATATCTTAATAGCTTCTTTCTCAGGTACTTTATGCACCTTCATAATCGCTCTTACTCTTGATGTCAACTCGGCACCCACTAACTGGATTTGACGATTCATTTCGCTTGCGGCATCTTCGGCAATACTATCATCAAAGCCAATAGTTGTTTCATAACCATCTGCTGGACGCTCAAATAATTCGTACAACTCACCTAAATCAATGATAATTTCAACCAGTTGTTTCAAAGCCTCACCAACTACAACCTCATGTGTCTGTTTAGTTCGGAATGTCTTGCTATCCTGGCTAATAACTTCTGTCGCTGTTTTAACTGATTGACCATTGAATGTGAAGGTACCACTTGAAAATCCCGTTTGCATCGATAAGAGGTTTAATAAAGCGTTAATGGCATCGACATGCTCGGTTACTCGTAAACCTACAGTACTGTCATGGATTTTATCAGCATCCATGTCACCACCCAATGCCTCATAAACCTCGTCATTTTCATCAAAGAAACGTCGATGTGTTCCATTTTTTCTATCCACAACTGTGTTAATCATATTTTCAGGTACAATGATTCTTCGCTTACCAAGTATAAATTCGCGTTGGAAACTATCAAATGCAATATCTAGACTTTTTAATGTATCAAGTGCATTTGCATAGATTGGAACACCTAGTGGGCTCGTCAAATCAATATTATTAGCAACATTCGGATGGATATAAACAAATAAACTTCTCCGCACGTTTTCCATTGGCACTTCTTCTTCTAAATCTTCATACAAAGTTGATAAAGGAATCTTCTTGCCAAGCTCATTTATGTTTTCACTTACATAAAGCTCGTTTTTAACAACGTAACGCCCATCTTCCCACAGGTGCCATTCAAGAAGTGTATATGTTTTCTTTCCTTCAATAGTCACGTTGGTAAATACACCCTCATAAATGCCTCTACTGTTCCAGGAGATTGGTATAAAAGAGTCTGCTTTTACATATGACAATTTGATTTTGTCATCATCAACATACGGTTTTACAACCATACCACCAGTGGCGAAACTGTATTCCAAGTAACGTTGGAATTGTTTATAGAAATTATTATCCTCTAGTACTTCATGGATGAACTTAGATGTACCTTCATCGGAAATATTAATCTCACATTTCTCGTTAAAGATTATCTTAGCCATTTCCTCACTGAGTATTTTAGCCATGTTCAAAGATGCTCTGCGACGCTTCTGTTGACCACTGGCAACTGTGTGATAAAATACATCGTGCCAATCACTAAAGTAGCCTTTATATATTTGCTGCCATTTCTCAATTTCTTTATAAGTTTCATCTGACATCGGAATTTTCTTTATATCCGAGACATCCTTTATTTTTTGCACTAACCCCAATTTAACCATCACCCCTTTCATCCAATTCACTGCTTTATTGAACATGTCATCACCTACCCACGTAAATAAAAAACGACCACATCACTGTGATCGCATTACAATTTTTCTATTTGCTTTTTAAGTCTTTCTTTTTCTATAGAGGTGTTTGTTTTCATTATTTTTGCTTCTAAATCTTCAATTAATGAATTTACGAATTCACCTAACTTAATCCCAAACATTTTTCTTAATTCTTGTCTGTCATCTTGTTTAAGTGAAGATGAATCAATATCGTTATGCTCTATTTTATACCTTGATACATTTTTTTTGATTCCTTCAAATTCTCCCATTGTAATCTGATTTAACTTAATTGCTTCAATAAGTAATGATTCAATGATTTTTGAAACTTCTCTATTATAAGGATTCCTATTAATTTTCAAATCATTCATGAAACACATATGTCTTAATGGACTAACAATATCTGTGTCAATTTGTTTAAAGATTGTTTTAGTGTCAGGCACCTTGGAACGTTTGAAAGTATCACTATTAAAATATAAGACCAAAGCTATTATGATACTAATGAGAATAAATAAAATTATCATGTTATCACTTTTTTCCTTTTTTACAAATATCATAACATTTTAACTTTTTATATTCACCCACCTAAATATCGTTTAAAAAAATAATTATTTGCATAACGACACTCATCAAGAGCGTGGTTGAAATCGTCGATCGGTTCACCATTATCTAAACGGACATACATACCAATCTCTTTTAAGAAATTATAATGATCGTATTCACTGTCTGTTTCCACAATTAAAAATTGCTCGTTAGTAATTGAGTTTTGTAGGCGTTCAATTCCTACCTCAATTCCTTTCGAACTTCCCTTAATATCTTTATTATTATTGTTTGCTGCCTTTGTTTGTATGCCTAACAAGTGTAATTCCTCTCGAAGTGATTTACATGCTGGGTCAACAAAGAACTCTGTATAACGCATTTCAAACGTTTTAACACACCATTCTTTGAATTTAATAAGTTCTTTAGCATAAGTAGACATTGCCTTGACTTGCCCTGTATCAGCACCACTATGGTAGTAGTTAGCCACTCGTAATAGCCTGAACTTATCCTCATACCTCACAACAATGTTGCAGCTACACGAAGTCGCATCAGATTGCCCACCATCAGCTACAAAGAACATTTCGTAAATCTGCCCTCGTATCTTTGGAAGTACATTTTTCTTCATGTTAAACATGCTGTAAATAACGCCTTGTGGCATCACTCGCTTACCTTCCCAGTCACGCTCAAACAAGTAAGGGTTCTTAGATAGAATCTCAAAAATCTCCTGTTTACGTTCCTCGGTGATAATCGGATTATCTTGTATTGTCCAATGCATCCAGCGAGTGTTTTGAACATCGAATACTTCACTAATGACCGGATGATGTGGAGCTGGTGGGTTAAGGTCCGCTAAATGGTAACGATCTAATGCTGCAAAGGTACGACGAAAACACTCTTGAATCATTTTCATGTTCAATAAGTTAATCTCGCAAAATACCACGCTACCAAGCGACATACCAGTGATTGCACCAACACTATTGGATTTACCTCCACCTTTGTAATAAACCTTTTTAACGCCATTTGGAGTATGAATTTCAAGGTGTGAACCATGTTCATCGTGTTTTATTTCAGCGAGATTACCAAAGATATGTTTAAGTCCTGTGCCGTCACCGTCAATAAAAAGACGATAAGCTTGTTCCTGGTTGTAAGCGACAATCAAATGGTTTGTGTCCCTTGTCCATGTTAAGTAATCAGCATAACGAAAATGTCCTGCTGTTGTCTTTCCAGACCTGGGAGTTCCCTCGAGAACATCGAACGTGTAATTATAGTCGCGGTAAATGGCTTCAAGCTGTTTAGAACTAAATTTAATATCAACCTTCGCCATGTTGCTCACGCTCTTTCATCATCTGCTCATACTGCTTACGGCCTTCCACCAATGCATCCAACATCGATGTGTCTTTCTTATCGCCACGTAACTTAGCAGCCCGCATTTCTGCAAAGTCGGTTTCGGCTTTGATTTTCTCTACTTGGAACTGCTTCAACTCATGTTCGTTTAACAGGTCCATATGTTTAGACAGGAACTCAAGAGCTTTCATCTTGTCAGCAAGTTTAACACTAATGCCGTCTTTACCTTGCTTAACCTCTGTTATGAGTGAACCATCAAGTTCGGCAGATTCATTCAGATGCACATAGTTGAAAGCATAGGTTTTAACGTTGCCATTCATATCGAGTTCAGGTTGACCCTCATCGTTGTAAACGACTTCTTCTTGCCTGCCAAACTTCACGTAATCAGTTATGTCAGCAAAAGCTATGTCTATCCACTTTTGAATTAAGGTTCGTTTGTCAAGCAGCGCATCCTCGGTTAACCCATCTCTAACCCTAGTGATTTCTTCTCGAATCTTAGTATTTCTAAGTAGTTGATTACCATTAGTCATTGCTGTTGTATAAGCACACCCATAAGCCTTTTGATAAGCCTTGGTAGCATTCCAGCACTTCACATAATAAGCAATGAATAGGCGTTGCTTGTCGTTTAGGCTGTTACTGTCATCATCACTGAAATAAATAATTTCATCCTTTGGCGCATCTTCTTTTATAGTTGCAACCTTCGCTGTTTTGGTTGCATCCTTTTCAGTTGCATCCCTAGACCATTTCTCGCGACTCTTTCGACTCTTTAATGTACCAAGCTTTATCCCATGCTTTTCAGCAAGATCAGCAAGTGTAATCTTTGTGGTTTCCCACTCCAGTTTTATTTCATCCCAATTAGCCATATCTCATAATCACCACCACCTATACCTGAAGCCTTGGAAGCCTCTTACTTGTTCTAAGCGTTTTTGCCTTAAATCATCCATAAAAATAAGACAACCGTTCCATGTGCGATTAGTTACCTCACATGACGCAGTTGCCTTTGTTTCTATTCTCATCACCCTCATTGATGATTCAATAAATCCATTTTTGACGAAATACACTCTGTCACCAATGTTTAGTTTTTTAGGATGCCTGGATAGTTGCCAGAATTGTTCGTATCCACCTTGTTCATAAACAGCAGTTTCTTTATCATCATTTACATATTCACTCTTAGGAATAGTTACTACGATGTCCAATGGCATCACCCCATTATGCTAGTAGCTTTGTAAAATAAAAAAAGCACTCTTTTTAAGAGCACTTAATCTTCTATGCGTTGGATGAGCGAAATCATGATTTTTCCAACACTATTAAAATAGTATTTTTCATCTATAGCCTGTGTCACATCAGCCATTTCCATTTCTATATCAACATCTACGCCTATATCTGGTTCTAATACTTTTGTAATCAGTTGTAATCCTACGCTTTTCTCAAGAGTTATTAATAAGCTATTTCTAGTTACATCCTTTTCTTTAGCGAAGTGATTTAACTTTCCACCAACATAAAAATACTCAGTCTTTTTTCTTTTTAACTTAGGAGATCTCAACGAATTTGGCTCAACATAATCAATGTATTGATCTAATAATAATAAGTTTTTTATATCAATATCATAAAAGTGAGATAACGCATTCAAACAAATCAGCGTTTCATGTGATACATCCTTTTCATCATCTACAACAGAATTCAAAATAGTCCCCATTATTAATGATGCTTTCGAAGAATTGCTTAACAAAACTTGTCGAAATGTATTAGCTACGAATTCAGCTTTCTCAGGAGAATCAATATACTTTTTCAGTTTATTTAATTGTTGTTCCGAAGGTTCGTCCATCGTAAATCCCTTCAAGCATTGCTCAAATCTTTTTTGACTAATCCAATTATTCGCTTTGATGCCTAAATCCACAAATTTAAAAATTTCCCCACTGGATTTCACTAATTCATTATCAGTTACAGTAGTAAGAAAATCAGATACTTTTTCTATTTTCTCGCCAATTTCTCCGATAATCTTTTCTATTTCATTCGTCATTATTTACCACCTCTATCCAATCATAACCTAGTAGATGAAATATATGTAATAACTTTTTGCTCTCAAAACCACACCAAACTCTGCCCTCTTAACTCATAGCGTTTTGGCTGTTTGATGCAGTTTTCAAAGCATAATAAAAGCCACGCTCATAGAACGTGACCTGAAATATTATTTATTAGCACTCATAAACTCATCTATAATTCTTATTGCTTCATCTACAATATCTGCACCAAGGGCTAGATGACTTCCAACACCTATTATTTCATCAATACTATTCATTTCTGGTAAATGGTCCAAACTATTAAAAAAGTGCGATAGTTCTTTTAAAATTTCCTCAACCTTTTCTGCTTGATTCATTTTAACATCCCCTTTACTCTACATTGATTGCTTGAATGCGTGCTGTTTCGTATTTTGCTATTTCCTCTACGGCTCTCTCTTTTGTGCTATAGCAGCCTACTAATACTTCATGAAACGGAAAACCACTTACTAATTTATATACTAAATAAACAGTGTCTATTTTTTAGTCATTGTCCACACCTCCCCTCAAGCTAATTTTAGCTGAATGGAGATTTTTGTCATACTACAACATGTGGTTTTTTGCTCTCAAAAGCAAGTACTGACGAATCAAAGTGGAGGAAACTCTGCTCAATATTCACTTTTCAATGCAAAAGAAAAAGGCACCTGTTCAGATGCCTAGTTCTTAATAAATTTATTAATCCCAACCCACTTTGAATTCAAATTTCTGATTAGGTATAGTCATTGGAGCTGTTTGGATGATTTCAACATAATTCCATCCAGAAGTTAAATTGAATACAGCTGTATCCGTTTTGTTATTTACTTTTATAAGGTTTCCATTTAACACATTCAATTTATGAGTGCCATAAGAATAAAATGCTATAGGAGCTACCCCTGAACTACCATCATAGTAGAACTTATAATAACGAATAGGAATGTATTGATTAGTGTAAGATTCCACCAATTTGTCGTTTTCGATAACTTGTGCATTCTCATAAACGCTACTAGCAGCAAATGCTTGTGCTTGAACTTCCGCAGAATTTGTTTCAGTGTTCAATTCTTGAGCTGATGCTTCGTTAGAAAGACCAGTAAAAATACCAAATGCTACAGCAGGGACTAAAAATAAGCTTTTCTTCATAAAAAAATTCCTCCTCATATGTAGTACAAACATATTTTACCATAAAATATGGATTGTTTTTACTTTTATAATAAAATATGTATTTATTACCATCTTCATGAGGAGTAATTTCAATTTTAAACCATTTATTGTATATTTTATAATAATATACTGATATAAAAAAGCCTTACCATGCTAGGGATAAGGCTTTTTTCAGTGGTATATCTACTTTTTGTCGAGTTAGCTCATTTCTCACACACGTTGAGCTGGACGTGTTTATTATTGCAAGGCAGAAAAGTGTTTTAGTTTTATAGTGCATTTCCGTGCACTTTATTGCTGTAGTAAGTTTGACTGAATTATGAAAAGTGGACGAAGTTCACATAAAAACCACTCCTTTTTCCGTTTTTTAGCCTTTTATATTAATTAAGATACCTAATCTCTTAAAAAATATGGGCCGGCCATGTATGTCATGCCTCGTACAAGTTTATGAGGCGCTGGTCGGTCGTCGGTCGTTCTGTCCCTAATATTTAGTAATTGATAAATACCAAGAGAGGAAACCTTTACCGCACCGTCCTACCTCCAAGTTTAATTTATGAAATAATGGTCTTTCAACAATTCGTAATCTGCGTAAAATGCGTATTTTGCGTATTATTGTTTTCTAACATAGCATTTAAGATGTTTTCCCGAATCTTTCTAATCGTACCTTCTGATAATCCCATTGTTTGCCCTATTTTACGCATTGAATAGCCGTCTAAAATACAGTTGAGTACAAAAATATCACGCTCTCCTGTAACATTACTTGCGCGCTTTTGGATTTCCCTAACCTTCCATTCATAACGCAAAACTCTTTTCACATAAAATTGCGAACGTCTTGTTGCTTCATAACTAACTGGATCACTAGTTCCTCCACTAGCTTTCGGTAAAGTCGCTTCAATTCCATACGCAGCTACTTTAGCACCATCGTACTCAATATCTTTTGCAAGCTCATTCTGCGTTTTACCTAATCTTATTTGTTCAACCATCCAGTGATAATCTTTCAACCATTGATCTACCATATACTTTTTTACTTCTTGTGTTTGCCCTTGTTTGCCCATTAGGTTTGCCCTCCTAAGTTGTGTTATAATACTTTTGAGATTACTCAAAGGGCATAACCAATTCTAGGCTGTAGCATGTAACGACGCTGCGGCTTTTTTATAAAATCCTCAGAATGCCAACTTATAAACAGCTCACTCTATTTATTGGAACCTCTTTTAATTCGTTCTCAATTTTTACAACAGCTACTGGATAAGCAACAACGCCGCCTGTATGACCACCAATCATTGGAGATTCTCCAATAGGCTGTGAATACTGAAAAACACCTATTAATTCACCTTCAACTATTTCTTTACCGATTTTTACAGACACTTTACTCATGATTCTGCTCACCATCCTTCTCATTTTGCTCATATTGTGCAGTAACTAACTTTTCAATCCTTTTTCTATAAGGCTTCTTAAAACCTCCGATTGGTTTGATCCGTTACCAATTAAATTTCCTATTTCACTCCAAACATCTTCAGAAAGAGTTAATGAAACTTTTTTAGTTATCCCAAACGCTTTACGTCCAGCACCTTTTCTTTTTCCACCACGTTGATTTTGGTTACTCTTTTCAACCTCACTTTGAATTGAGTTACTTTTTTCTAAATCTTCATTACCATTTTGATTTTGGTTACCTATTTCATATTCTTGTTTTAATTTTTCAAGTTCATCTATAAGAGACTGAAATTCTTTAATCTCTAATGCGTAGTTCTCTATTTTCATCGACTTATGAATAAAATCATTCGGATTTTTTAACGAACGATTTACTAAGTAATTCGAGTTAATGACAAGTCTGTCTGCTCTTGTTACACCTCGCTCTTTTAGCCAATTCAATAGTGTCTCTATTTCATTTAATTTTTGAATGTACATCTCTTTAAGTTTCGGTTTTCTAATTTTTAATAAAGCATCCATGTTATCCATCCCCTTTGATTAAAGTTACCTTAATCAAATTATATCACCTAGAACAGAAAATACAATTGATTTTAGTAACCTTTTTCAAAAGAAGATACTGAACAAAATCTTTCAAATATTCACTTAGCCCACCTACGCAAACAACTAATCTGCTCCAGCTCTTTTCTAATGCTTCGTAATTCCCTATAAACCTTGCATCCTCTGCACTTTTTAGTAGGATCGTAAGCAGCACGTTTCGGGCACCCTTTACACTTGAGATAAGCTATGTGATCCTGTTGATTGATTAGCCTGGCTCTACGTTGTTTGACTTCCTTACGTACTGTGTTCATTTTCGTCACCCTGCTTTAGCTGCTTTACGTGCTTTCCTAGCCTTTTTAAGCTCATCATGAGTTATCCAACCACCATCAATCTTTGAATACGTTAGAAGCTTTAATTCGTGTGGATAACGGTATTCGAATAACTTCTTCCTCAATTCAAATTGCTGAGTAACCATCCCCTTGATATCAACCACTTCTGTATGACCATCTGCATATTGAACTGTAAAATCAGCGTTATAACCAATCTCACGATATTTCTTGCCGTTCTTTTCGAACTTCGGCAACAATACGAACCTAGGCTGTAATTCAAAGGAGATCACAATACCTTGCGATTGTAGATGTTTCAAGTAATCGTAATACTTTGCTTCCATTGCTGAATCGAATGTAATTCCATCATGTACAACTTTCTTATTGCCGTATTTTGCTTTGCTCATTTTCACCTCCTGTTAGCACTCTTAGAAGTCTGCTGATAAAACAACCTAATGCCGTTCTACCAGCAGCGTGTATTTAATAATCAAAAATGCTTAATTGTTTGATTTCAAAATTCATTAAGAGTAATTCCTCTGCATCTGCTCCTAAGTTCTGGCCACCAACTACTTGTTTAAAGGTTTGATGTTTTTCAACACGCCATCCTTTATAAATTTCATGAAGGATTGGATCGTCATAATAACTCAGCATCACTTTCCCTTGGACTTGATTAAGTAGTTCAGCAAGTTCGTAATGGTCCTTCAGTGTAAAACCACCAGCATAAAACTTCTCTCGGCCAATATAGGGTGGATCAATATAAAACAGGGCCTCTTTTGAATCATATTTAGTTATGATTTCTTTATAATCTTTGTGTTCGATCATTACGCCCTGCATTCGTTTTGCAAAGTTTCTAATGGCCTCGCATGCATTTACATAACCCTTTGCAGGATTTTGACTCGAACTGGTACTATGCCGCCAACCTGTATTGGGCACTTCTTCGGCATTACCTTTTGATATTGCTGATCTATTTAAGTAAAAGAATCGTACAGCTCTTTGGAATGGATCCGTTGGCAAAGGTTCCTTTCTCCATTTCTCATATAGTTCTCTGCTATAAGGTAGTTGCTGGCATGCCTCAATCAATCTTTCTGTATTTTCGATACTCTGCATAATGAAATTCACTACAACTCCATCAATATCGTTATATACCTCATGATTGATCCTTGGCTTGCGTGAAATGACATGTGCTGCCCCCCCAAATGGCTCAACATAAACTTTGTGACTTGGCATTTTACTAATGATTAGATCAGCTTGTTTTCCTTTGCCTCCGAACCATATTAGTGGGGATCTCGAGTTCATTAATACCCACTCTCCTGTCTAGCGTGATTGACCTTATTCTTAGCGTAGTAAGCTTCTTCTACTTGCTCCCATGTGAAGCCAAGCATTTCACCCAAACCAACAAACATTTGCCAAGTTTTCTTGTACTGCTCAAAAGTTTCACTAGCATAAGTCATTTCACATTCCAAAATACAATCTGCCAAATTGCTAATTTGATTAGATAGATACAAGAATTGAGTTGTAATGCTGTGGTATTTTACAACTACAAAATCATTCGTTAATTCAAGTCGTACAGGTCCTGTAAATTTATCTCCAAACTGAATGTAAGTGTAATCTTCTAACCCAATACTCAAAATGAAATGCAAGCAATCTACATACTCCTCTAAGAGTGGGTTTTTATCGACTACCAAGAACCCTGCACAATCTGGACAGTCATACCAATGATTCCCTAATGAGTGTTTACCTTTGACCTTATCTACTGGCGGATTTCCTCTGAAATACCCTTTCTTTTCGCAACTTGGGCAGTGAATTCTATCCCATGTTCTTGGCTTTTGATTTTTACTCCACTTCTTAAACCCACGCCATTCATTAGCACACTCGCCTAACTCAACTTGTAGCGCTAATAGCTTCCAATCAAGATTGTTCTGCCCTCGTAACTCTGGGTGCTCCTGCATGATGTGCTCGTCCAACGCTGCTTGTGTTTCAAATAAATTTTTTAAGTTCATTTTTACGCCCCTTCGCTAACCATTTTTTCTCTACTAAAATTTGATAAGGATATTTTTCATATTCATAAAACTTAACCGCGCTGATTGGTACATAAGCTGCATGTTCTTGAAATTTAATTTGCTTTTGTAATTCCCTAAGTGTTCTGCCATACAAAATTTTGCGTTTTTGCGTATTAGACATATTAATCACTCCTTAGAATGGCAAATCTGATTCATTGACCTCAATTGGCCCCTTACTATTAGCAAACGGATCTTCATCAACCCTCGGATAATTTGGTTGATTATTACCGCCATAATCGCCCTGTGGAGCCCTTTGATTGGTTCCACCTGTATTTGTACTAGATTCGTAGTTTGGTGCGCCCTGTGAGCCTCCTGTGCTGTTTTTAGTGTCAAGAAACTGCACACTGTCAGCTACAACATTCGTAAAATAGATTCTTTGCCCGTCTCTCTCATACGAACCTGACTGTAGTTTTCCATCAATGCCTACCAACGACCCTTTCTTCAAATAGTTAGCCGCATTCTCGGCAGCCTTACGCCAAACTTGGACATTGATAAAATCTGCTTCTCTCTCACCATTTTGACTAGCGAATGCTCTGTTAACTGCTAATGTAAATTGGGTCTTTGCAACTCCTTGTGGCGTAAAAGAAAGGTCAACGTCTTTTGTTAATCGTCCAGTCAATATGACTCGGTTAATCA
>NZ_JBXAPF010000011.1:28321-137020 GCF_058803665.1 Lysinibacillus sp. GW821-FHT14F06 | reverse complement strand
TAGCCTGGAACGGAAATCACCTTCATTTTGACTAAATATTCACAAAGAGTCCCTTGACTATTTAATTTTTCAACACTGTGTGTACATCACTAAAGTAAATTTAATGATGTACATTTGACTTTAATATTACAGAGTAGGGCTGTTATGAGAGGTAGATTGTTGGACAGCACTTTTTTTCCCAAGTATCATCGTGTAGTAGCTGTGTAAGAGCATACCTACAATAATGACGCCTAGACCAGCTAAAGCAATTGGATCCGGGAAGGCGATACCGAGTAATAATACTTCACCAATAATAACAAAAAGAATTTCAGTCGATTGTGTTGCTTCAACTGCAGCAAGTTTACCTTGATGGTCTCTCACTCGATCGGTCGCAATGAAAAATAAGATTGTGGCAATAACACCTGAGCTGATACCGACAAGCAAAGATTGAAGCATTTGGTTTATGGAAGGAAGCCCAACTGTTGCTAGGGCATAAACGGCCATAATAATCCATGCTGGCATAGAGGCGATGGTCATACCTAGAACTCGCTGAAATGTATCAATACGTCCTCCGCAGATTTCCATCATTTTGCGATTACCAAGAGGGTATGCAAACGATGCAACTACGACAGGCATGATGCCAAGTATTAAGCTTTTCATTGGAACAGATTGTGCCTGTGGTACTTGAATAAGCAATATACCAGCTAAAATAACACTTGAAATCAGTAATGAAATAAGCGGTATTTTTTGACGCACTGTTTTTCCTGCTACGATCGAAACAAAGAGGGGAGCTAGTAATACACCAGCAACTATTGTAAACTGCCATGTTCCTGAAACGAGCCAGCCTGGTCCAAAGGCTGCTGCGAATGTGAGAGGCGCATAAA
The DNA here is from genome assembly GCF_058803665.1 of Lysinibacillus sp. GW821-FHT14F06. Classification (NCBI taxonomy): domain Bacteria; kingdom Bacillati; phylum Bacillota; class Bacilli; order Caryophanales; family Bacillaceae; genus Lysinibacillus; species Lysinibacillus sp. GW821-FHT14F06. The sequence goes on along the minus strand of NZ_JBXAPF010000011.1, from coordinate 136,157 downwards.
ATAATACGAACCCAACAAAGCTCCATAGCAGCCATGCGATAGGCTGTGCTTTCATTTCGCCAGATAGTTGGGGAAAGCCCTTTCTGTAGAAGACAATTACGAGTAAAAATGGAAGCATGAAGAAATAACGAAGAGATGCGCTCCATAACCAGCTACCACCTTGCATCTCCATTGCATGATTTAAGATGAATGTAACAGCAAAAAATAGTGAAGCCAAAATACCTAATGCAATTTCTTTCATAGAAGTCACCTCAATTTGAGTTAATAATTCGTAAGTGAAATGTTAATATGTAATTCGAAAATTCAGTTATTTATCTTCATTCAGGCAGAAGACTCCCATCTCTCCATGTGGTGAGATGAATGCGGTTTTGGTTCCTTTTCAGTGGGTGTCGAAGATAAAGCCTCCGGACGCAATTACGTCAAGGCGAAATTGATTCTGAAAAAATTACGAAGAAAGGAGAAAGCCCTTCTTCGTAATTAAAATTATATCTTATTTTCCTTGCTGTTCAAATAGCTGAACAATCTCAATAATAACCTGTGTCGCCTTTTCCATTGTTTCAGCAGATACATATTCATATTTACCATGCATATTTTCTCCGCCTGCAAAAATATTTGGTGTTGGTAAGCCCATGTAAGACAGCTGTGAGCCATCCGTACCTCCACGAATCGGTAATGTAATTGGTGTAATATCTAATTTTTCCATTGCTGCACGTGCTATGTCAACAATTTCTTTTACAGGTTCAATTTTTTCACCCATATTATAGTATTGATCTTCGATAGTAATAGTTAATGCATCCTCACCAAATTGAGCTTTAATTTTGGCAGCCGCATCAAGCATAAGTTGCTTCTTCTCCTCAAACTTTTGACGATCGTGGTCGCGTACAATATAGGAAAGCTCTGTATGCTCGATAGCTCCCTTGAAGCCCATTAAGTGAATAAAGCCCTCATAGCCATCTGTTTTTTCTGGTACTGCATCAGCAGGCATTTCATTTTGGAAGGCTATAGCCATTGTGATGGCATTTACCATTTTATTTTTTGCAGAACCAGGGTGTACACTTGTACCCTTTGTCACAATCTTTACACCAGCAGCATTAAAGCTTTCATATTGTAACTCGCCAAGTGGTCCGCCATCCAACGTATAAGCATAGTCGGCTCCAAAAGCAGCTACATCAAATTTATGAGGACCACGTCCAATTTCTTCGTCTGGTGTAAATGCTACACGTAATTTACCATGTTTAATAGACGGATTGTTTTTTAGGTATTCCATCGCCGTCATAATTTCTGCAATACCTGCTTTATCGTCTGCACCTAATAATGTAGTGCCATCTGTTGTGATTAACGTTTGCCCTACATAATTTTTAAGCTCCGGAAAATCCGTTGGTGACATCACTAAATTTTCATTTAGCTGAATATTTCTGCCATCATAATTATCTATGCGCTGTGGATTGACATTTGTACCAGTATAATCAGTAGCTGTATCAACATGTGCTAAAAAGCCGATAGTAGGTACTTTTTTATCTGTATTCGCCTCTAGTGTTGCAAATAAATAACCATTTTCATCTAATGTAACATCCGTTAAACCTATTGCAGCTAGTTCATCTTTTAAAATGTGCAATAAATCAAATTGCTTTTGTGTAGAAGGAGTTGTTTCACTTGTAAAGTCAGATTGTGTATCAATTTTTGCATAACGGATTAATCGCTCGATTACTTGTTCTTTCATAAAGTATGGCCTCCTAATGTGTATGTTTAACTTATTTTAGCAGGTGTCCATACACCTGCTGAAATAGAGGAACTCAGTCTAAGTATGCCATGTCCTGTGCAAAGCGACAGCAACACGGTTTATCTGTGCGAAAGCGAAGCGACAGCAACACGGTTTTATCTGTGCGAAAGCGAAGCGACAGCAACAACAACAACAACACACAACTGAGTGACCAACATCATGCTAATGACGCTACGTTAGCACTACGCTTTCATGCAAAAAACATCTGTTGGCCCAAAGCCTCCGGTGGATATTATTGTAACACTTTACTTCGGATTTCGGAATATTGAAGGATGCTTAAAGCTATGAGTAATTGAGCGCTGTAATAGGTCAGCATAATAATCTCATGTGAAAAGGATAGGGGCATTACAAATTTATTAATGGCTAAATAGGAATCCGATGCGATAAATAACAGCGCCCCAATTATTGCGAAAGTGGAGCCTGTACGAATCGCAGTCCAACCCATCATTAAGATAATGGATATATACGCGATGACTGCAATACCTAGGACGACATCTCCAGAAGAAAGTACCGTTCCAGCAATCCACATAGCCATACTTGCCCCATAAACAAGTAAAATTATTTTTGCCCATGATGGTACCTGTCGCTCATTAGTAGACGAAAAGGCAAAGATATAAAAAATATGACCGATTAAAAAACTTGTTAATCCAACGAGAAACCACTGTAATGTATAATCACCCACCATACAAAAAATAAGACCAACAACAATCAGCAACTGGTACTTCTTTATGCCTTTTTGAGAAGCAGCTAAAATAATGATTAATAGCATAGGGATAACTTTAAAGATAAGCTTTATATTTTCTTCTATATGGGAATAGAAAAAAATATAATAAAAACCAAACACAACGATGACAGAAATTAAAAATTTTTTAAACAAATATTTCATCTCCTTTTCATTGAAATTCTTTATCTATGTTAAAATTTCCTTTATGAAGTCTTCTAATTTGATAAAAATCATTAATCAAGAAAGATTGATCCTCATGTAATGTATGAAACTTTTTACGAATGCAGTCGTAAATAAGTAGACAGTTAGCTAAGAAAGGGTGAGCAAAATGACCAAGCTATTAATAGCTTCAGCAGTCATTGCACTAATTGCGAGTATATTATTAACACCGCTTATAACGAAGAAGCGAGAAGATGGAAAATCTAAAAAGGTAATTGGATACTTTTTTATAGGTGTCTTTGTACTAGGATTTCTAGCTACTGGCATCACAGTATATGTCACAAAAATGGATGTAAACTGGCTTGCATTTTGGCCAGCTGTTATTCTATTAACATTAGGCGGGGCGTTCCTTGCAAGTGGTATTGAAAGAAAAATAAAAGGTGTGTTATTTTTAGCAAGTTTAGGGGTTGCCATATATGTATTATCAGCTCCTTTATGGAATGCCAACAACAAATTTACATCAGCAGAAATGAAGGAAGAGGTCGAGATAAAGCCGTTTGATGAAACACAAACACCAGCTAGTGTACCTCCTAAATTTGCACGTAATAAGATGAAAAAAGCGTTTGGTCAAGTACCGAATACGAGCTATTATGAATTAGGGCGCTTACAAATTCAAAAAGTAAATGGTGAGTATGTGTATATTGCACCCGTTGAATTTTCAGGCTTTTTTAAATGGATGAACGGTGGCTCTACACCAGGTTATTTTATGATGAGTGCGACAGATTCAGCAGATAATCCAAAATTCGTGGAGCAAGCAATGAAGTATGTTCCTTCAGCTTACTTGAATTCTAATTTAGAGCGTCATATTCGCTTACAGCATCCTTTCCTTATTTTCTATGGAGATGTACAACTTGAAGTAGATGATGAAGGTAAGCCGTATTACATTCGTTCCTATGGTGAATTTGTTTCAGCACGTAATGGCTTTGATGTAAAAGGGATTGTATTAGTGGATGCGTTAACAGGAAAATCCGAAGTTGTGAAGTTGGAGGATGTTCCAGAATTTATTGATGGCGCGGTTTCACCTGAGACTGTAAGCTTACAAAACAGCTACTTTGGTAATTATGTTCATGGATTTTGGAACAGTAAATTTGGGAAAAAGGATGTAAAACTTCCTTCAGATGAGGGAACAGAATCGAATGTCAGCCCAATTTTTGATGAAAAAGGCGATATGTATTATTTCACAGATTTTACGAGTCCTAAAGAGGGTGTCGATTCGATGCTCGGTTATTCTTTAACAAATGCACGTACAGGTCAAGCGACTTACTATACTGGAAATTTGGATTCATCTTATATGGATTCACAAGGGAATTTGCAAATTATTGAGAAGAAATTTATTGAGAAGAAATGGTCTGGTGAAATGCCTGTATTATATAACTTTTACGGGGAAGCTAGTTGGTTAACTGCGGTGCTTGATTCAAATGGTTTTTTACAAAACTATTTCATTGTTTCAGCAGCAAATCCTGAAATTTCGGTTTTTGCAACAACCCCTAAAGAGGCACTAAAACTGTATAAAACAGCCTTGAGCCGAGGAGGAAATACGGTTGATGGCAGTTCGAATGCAACTGAAAAAAATGCTAGTGGGAAAGTATTACGCGTATATAAAGAGCGTCTAGGCGACTTTACCGTTGTATCATTTTTATTAAGTAATGGGGAAAATTACTTAGTGAGTGCAGAAACGGAACCACTTTCAATTTATTTACAAGAAGGCGATGAAGTCATTCTTACTTACGGGGATACAGGTGAGCAGTTCCTCCCTGTACGTACTCTTATAATTAAAGGTCTACAATAGAAAATATGCTAAAAAAAGACGATCTAGTTGCAAATAAATTGCGCAGATCGTCTTTTTATGTTGTTTGGGATTGAATATAGTAAAGCATCTTTTCTTGATGATTAATAAAAAGTGTTTTTGCATGCTCGTTTAAGTCGAAAATTTCCTGAATATATTCATGAAGTATCTTCTGTTCATATTCAAAAGAGCAGGGATCTTCATTTTCTAATACATATGACAACAAAAGTGTATGTAATACTAATACTTCTAAGTTTTGTGTATTGGTAATAAATTTCAAATTGAAGATAGTTGTATGGGAAACGAATTCATTTACATAATCGATAGCACTCTGATAAACGGTCATATCTATATGAGGCTCCAGCCTCTTTCTTAATAACATACATTTATTATTTAAGTCTTGAATTTTTAAAAACAAACCTCTAACACTTCGCTTATGTTGTTGTTCTAAAGTACGAGCAAGATGTTTATTGACATGGGACATTTGAACAGAACTCCTTTCCACATAAAGTCATCATCTATAAATATGAATGGAATTGTTGGAAAAGGAAAGAGTCTTTTCGTTTAATTTGTACCTTAATTTAACATAATAATAGAGACGAATATACTAATTGCAATATGACGAGCTATTCTACATATAAAAAAGTGGAGTTAGTATCATACGATAGTAACCCCACCTATAAAATCTGAATTGAAACTATTTCCAATTGAAACCTTTTTTAGCTAAGAATTCATTAATATGTGGACGGCGTTGTTCCATTAAAAAATCAGCCATTTGTTTTGTCCAGTTGTCAATTTTTCTATTGGAAGAACGACTATTATAATAGGCTTCCATTGTTTCATTGTAACTTGGTAAAAGCTCCTCGTACTGTTGTGCATTGTATTCATTTTCATGTAGGATTGCAGCAACTGGTAGCCGAGGTTTTACTTCATTACGGCGAGCGGGAACCCCAATCGTTAAGCCAAAGAGTGGGAAAACATGGTCAGGTAAATCCAATAATTCGCTAATTTCCGCAGGTTTGTTACGAACACCGCCAATATAGCAAATACCGTATCCCATTGACTCTGCAGCAATAACAAAGTTTTGAGCAAATAATGATACATCTGCAACCCCAACAAGCACGTTTTCGGCTGTATCTGCTACAATTTCTACGCCTTCTAGTTTACCAGCTATTTGTAGACGTTTAAAATCTACACAAAAGACAAATGCAGCACCAGAGGTTTCGTATTGACGAGGGTTACCAGAGAGCAAGCCTAGTTGTTCCTTTTTTTCCTCATCTGTTACCAAAATAACACTATAAGCTTGTACAAAATGAGAGGTAGCAGCCATTTGCGCAGTAGCAATTAACTCCTCGATAATTTCCTTCGAAATTGGATTACCATCATAAATTCGAACCGAAGAGTGGTTACGCAATAAATCTTTAACCATTTAATATTCTCCTTTTTCCCTTATATATATGAAGAGCATATCACGCTTTTTCTACAAAATCGAATGTATTAGACGCTTAAACTATTTTTAAATAATTAATAAATGTATAAAATTTCTCGAAAAATATAATATTTTCTCGTATGTAGATTAAATATTCTAAATAGTATAAAATTGTGTATGCGACGGTTTATTTGGTATAACTTCTAATATTCGGAATTACGCAACGGGATACCTACCAAGTAATTCAGTTGAACAAAAAAAGTGGGATGGAGGAATAAGGAATGGAAGAAAAGTTAGCGAAAAAGCTTCGTAATGAACAGCTGAGAAGCAAGGTTGTCACAGCAGAAGAAGCAGCATCTTGGATTAAGGATGGTATGGTACTTGGGATGAGTGGATTTACACGTGCTGGTGATGTTAAAGTAGTGCCGCTTGCACTTGTTGAAAAAGCTAAAAAAGAGAGCTTTCAGGTAGATGTATATACAGGTGCATCACTAGGTCCTGAAGTTGACCAGTACTTAGCCGAGGCTGGCGTTATTCGTAAACGTGGACCTTTCCAGGCAGATGCGGGAATTCGAAATAAAATCAACAGTGGTGATATTACATTTGTCGATGCGCATCTGTCACACAATGCAGAATTAGTACGACAGAGCATTATAGGTCCTATTGATTTTGCGATTATTGAAGCGGCTGCTATTACAGAAGATGGCTTACTAATTCCTACAACTTCAGTTGGTAATTCTCCGATTTTTGTACAAGAGGCCAATCAAGTAATTATTGAGCTGAATGTGGCTCAGCTTGATGCATTAGAGGGAGTGCATGATATCTTTGTTCCAGGACCACAAGGAAAACGTGACCCAATTCTATTACAAAAGGCTTCAGATAGACTTGGCACAACAGGTATTCCGCTAGATTTAGAGAAAGTAAAGGGTATTGTGATTTCTGATATTTTAGATGCGCCATCAACAATTGTTCCGGCTGATGAAGAAACAGATATTATGGCCAATCATTTATTAAGCTTCCTACGTGATGAAATTAAAGTGGGACGTTTAACAACGAGTTTACGACCAATTCAGTCAGGAGTAGGGTCCGTAGCAAATGCTGTATTATTAGGCTTCAAAGAGTCTGAGTTTGAAAATTTAGAGGTCTACTCAGAAGTGCTGCAGGATGCAGTATTCGAATTAATTGATGCTGGTAAAGTAAGTTTTGCATCTGCTACTTCTATTACCCTGTCAGAGGAAGTTGGAAACCGGGTTTATGGTAATTTTGATAAATATGCAGATAAATTAGTATTACGCCCACAGGAAATTTCGAATCAGCCAGAAATTATTCGCCGACTCGGGTTGATTTCTGTAAATACAGCGCTGGAAGTTGATATTTACGGAAATGTGAATTCAACGCATGTTTCTGGCACAAAAATGATGAATGGTATTGGTGGTTCTGGAGACTTTGCACGTAACGCACGATTGGGTATTTTCGTCACAAAGTCTTACGCAAAAGGTGGTAATATCTCAAGTATTGTTCCAATGGTATCACATGTGGATCATACAGAGCACGATGTAGACGTAATCGTGACAGAGCAGGGGGTAGCGGACTTGCGAGGACTGGCTCCGAAAGAAAGAGTTGCGTTAATTATCGATAATTGTGCACATCCTGAGTATCGTGAGCAATTATGGAAGTATTTTAACGATGCTAATGAAGCAACAGGTGGACATCATACGCCGCACGACTTAGAGAAAGCGCTTTCATGGCATATTAATTATGCAAAAAGCGGCACTATGAAGGACGCAGCATTATCAAAAAAATAATAGAATAGTATAACAAAAGTCTTGAAGGATAGCTAATTTATCCTTCAAGACTTTCGTGTTAATAATAGTATCCAAAAGAAAAGCTCGGGTTGCTCAGGGAACTGATTGTATTGCTCAAAGAAAAGCTCAGATCACCCGAAGAACTGATCGGTTTGACCAAAGAAAGCTCGGGTCACCCGAAAAACTGGTCGGGTTGCTCAAAGAAAAGCTCGGGTCACCCGAAGGACTGATCGGGTTACTCAAAGAAAAGCTCGGGTCACCCGAAGAACTGATCGGGTTGCTCAAAGAAAAGCTCGGGTCACCCATAGAACTGATCGGGTTGCTCAAAGAAAAGCTCGGGTCACCCGTAGAACTGATCGAGTTGCCCAAAGAAAAGCTCAGGCTTCCCAAAGACTTGCCCAGATACTCATTAAAGAGTACTTAATGACTCTATTTACAATAATCCAATCCATTTCCAGTAAGTCATGGAGAACAGAAGCACTAGGATGAAACCAATAATGGTTAATGGAATACCAGATTTCAAGAAATCCTTTGTTGTAAAAGCACCTGTACCATAAGCAAGCATATTTTGTGGTGCGCTTATCGGTAACAGGAATCCAAAGCTAATTACAAATTGCTGCACGATGACGAAACCGACCTGATCAACATTAGTAGTTAATGTGGAGGCCAAAACGATAAACACAGGTACAAGCGCAGATGCTAAGCTTGTCGCACTGGCAAAACCTAAGTGAATAAGAATATTAAATAGTGTAACCAATGCGATTGTTGCTAGTATCGGCATAGTATCTAGACCAAGTGAACCAAACACCTTGTCAGATAACCATGATGCACCTTTCGTATTCAATAAAACTGTGCCTAGCATAATACCTACCGCAAAGACGATAATTGTCCCCCAAGGAATATGAGGCTCAACTTCCTTCCAAGTATAAACACCAATTTTGGGCATTAATAGAATAGCGATGGCAATAATTGTGACTGTTGTTGTGTCGAATGGGTGTAGCTTGCCCTCAGTTGCCCAGAAAAATAGTAAAATCATTGACGTAATGATTAAACGAATTTCTGGAGCTTTTAATGGGCCTAGTTCTGCAAGCTGCTTTTTGATTACCTCTTTACCGCCTTCTATGTTATTAGTTTCAGGCTTAATCAGAGAAATCATAATGAAAAATAAAGCTATAGACATGATAATCGAGAAGGGGGCTGCGTAGAGTAACCAGGTACCCCAAGAAATATCCACATTAAATTGTTCTTGAATAAAATTTAAAGCGACCATATTTTGAGCGGCTGCTGTCTTAATCCCAATATTCCAAATGGAGACGGCCTGTACTGAGGTAATGACAAGTAAGGCAGCGAGTCGGCTATCACGAGGCAAACCAAATGCAGCGACCATTCCAAGTAGTATTGGGACCACTGCTCCGGCACGAGCTGTAGCAGAAGGAACAAAAAATGCGAGTGCTATAGATACTAAAATGGCCCCAAAAACGATTGCTTTTGTTTTAGTCCCTACAAGCGAAAGTATCCATAGGGCAAGTCGTTTATGTAAGTTGGTAATTTGCATCGCTGCTGCTAAAAATAGAGCTGCGGCTACTAGGGCGACTGCAGAATTACTAAATCCACTTAAAGCTAGTTTTAAGGCACCTGCTGTTCCTAATTCTGTTGTTGGATCGTCTATTGACGGAGCAAGTCCTAGTAAAACAGTTACGAGTGCGATAATCATGGCAGAGCTGACAGGATATGAAACTGCTTCCGTTACCCAAAGGATGACTGCGAAAGCTAAGATGGCTAAAGCCCGTTGACCCGCAACAGGTAAATCGCCGCTATTAGGTAAAAAAATAATGATGATTAATGAAGCAAAGGCTAAACCAATCCAAAGTGGCTTCAAATTACGTTTTGCTGCTTCTTGTTGAAGTGTAGACATATTTTCTCATCCTTTCTACAATAAATATGACGATTATTGTCTATAACATCGGTCAGTAAAATGTTTTATTAAGAAAATAATTTGTCTATTTACTGGAGAAAAAATTAATATGTGAAATACTCTTTTTTTACAGCATTAATAGTAAATAAAGAGAAAATATATGGTCATAGAAAAGACAAAAACATCCAAAAAATTATTATTTCTTTTTCTTAAAAGCTGAAGTTACTTTAGGCTCTGTTCCTTTGACTAATCGTTTAATATTTTCTATATGCAAAATGATAGCTATTCCAAAAAGTAGCAAAGCAATGATCGTTGGACCTATCCCAGGAATCCATAAAAAAGTTGCTGTACAAAAAACAAGATAAAACTCTAAAACGCCAACGATTAAATAGTTTGTTGCAAAAGATAAAATGACAAATAAAATAAGTGCAAATAAACCAATTTTCCAATCAACAGCAAGCAAGATTCCTATGATGGAGGCTGTACCTTTACCGCCATTAAAGCCCATATGAAATGGAAAATTATGACCTAGAATGACACCTGCTGCTATGAGATAGATGAAGAGCCAAACCTGTACCTCTGTGTAATGTGTTGCATCTGCTAGATAGAAATGTGCGCCGATAATCGCTAATACACCTTTACCAATATCGATAATCGCTACTAATACCCCATATTTCCATCCTAGGGAAAGGGTTGCATTGGATGCACCTGCATTCCCATGACCAGTCTTTTTTAAATCTACACCGGATAAAAACTGAGCCACTTTAGAGCCATGAAGACAGCCGATAAAATAACCAACAATAATAAATAGAATGATGGTTTTGATCATGAAAATCCTCCTTTCTAAATAAATATTAAAATAGTGTATGCGTTCATATTACGTAAAGAAGCAGACTGAAGTTTCGGAAAAAATAAAATTTTAGTATTGACAGAAAAAAAGTCTATGTTTATACTGTGTAACAACGATGGAAATTGAATCTCAATACTCTTATCAAGAGCGGCGGAGGGATAGGCCCTATGATGCCCGGCAACCAGTAAGTGACATACTTGCTAAGGTGCTAATTCCTACAGATTCTTACTTGGATCTGGCAGATAAGGGGAGGAAAACTTGCAACCGCAACCCTCTTCTTAGCTGAAGGGGGTTTTTGTTTTTCTACTGAAAAAATCCTCCTCATCTCCGGTACCATCGTAAAAAAATAACCACTTGGAGGTATATAATGACAAATTTTAAACCAGAAACATTGCTGTTACATGGTGGCCAAGAGCCAGACCCAGTAACAGGATCTCGTACCGTACCCGTATATCGCTCAACAGCTTTTGTGTTTAAAGACACTGCCCATGCGCAACGTCTTTTTGCCTTAGAGGAAGCTGGTAATATTTACACGCGTATTACGAACCCAACTGTAGATGTATTTGAAAAGCGTGTCGCTTTATTAGAAGGCGGTACTGCAGCAGTAGCACTTTCATCTGGTGCAGCAGCAATAGCATTTTCAATATTAAATCTTGCAGGTGCAGGGGATGAAATTGTTGCAGCTAGCTCTTTATATGGTGGTACTTATAACTTATTTGCTAACACACTACCAAACTATGGTATTAAAACAATTTTTGTAGATGAAACAAATCCTGAGAACTTCAAAGCAGCAATCACTGATAAAACAAAAGCAGTATTCGCTGAAATTTACGGTAACCCAAGTTTAAAAGTACTGGACATTGAAGCAGTGGCTAATATTGCACATGAAAGCGGCTTACCATTAATTATTGATAGTACATTTGCTTCACCATATGGCTCTACACCAATTGACTTCGGTGCCGATATCGTTGTTCACTCCGCAACAAAATGGATTGGTGGACATGGAACAACTTTAGGTGGCGTTGTCGTTGATGCAGGGAAATTTGATTGGACTCGTGGTCGTTTCCCAGGATTCACTGAGCCAGATGCTTCCTATCATGGTATCAGATATGGTATAGACACAGCAGCAGCTGCATTTGCTACAAAACTGCGTGTACAATTACTACGTGACTTCGGACCAACATTAAGTGCTGATGCAGCATTTAATTTATTACAAGGTTTAGAAACGCTTCATTTGCGTATCCCTAAACATAACGAAAATGCTTTAGCAGTAGCTGAATATTTACGAAACCACCCATCTGTGGAATATGTAAATTATAATGGCTTAGAAGATTTTCCTACACATGATTTAGCTAAAAAATATTTAAGAAATGGCTTCGGTTCTGTGCTTACATTTGGCATTAAAGGTGGACGTGAAGCAGGGCGTAAATTAATCGATAGTGTGAAATTATTCTCCCACGTAGCTAATGTAGGGGATGCTAAATCATTAATAATTCATCCAGCTTCTACTACACATCAGCAACTATCAGCAGAAGAGCTAATTCAAACTGGCGTAACCGAGTCGCTCATTCGCTTATCAATCGGTTTAGAGGCAGTAGAGGATATTATTGCAGATTTAGAACAAGCTATTGAGCAAGTAACAGCTTCACAACAAAAGGTTGAAGCATAAAATATCGGCTAATGTTGTGGCGTTTACGTATTTTCTCATTCGATAAGCCTCATTTGGTAATGCGTAAAACGTTGCTACATCAAGCACTTATCTCATTTGATAAATTATCTGAAATTTTTTATAAATAATACCTAGTAATTTTATAAGTATTATTGACTTAGATAAAACCATGTTGTATACTAGGAAATAAGTTAAGCGTTCGAAAGGCTACCAACCTAGAACCAATTTCCAGCACTGACTTTTTGATCGGTTAGGTGCTCCAAATGATACTATGATTCCATTCGTTTTCATAAGTGCTCCCCCACTTTTGAAATATATATGAGTAGCTGCCAAGCCAGCAGCTACTCTCACTAAAAAACTGATGATAAAGGAGTGTTTTAAATGGGAAATGTTTATAGTGCACAAAACATTGCATCTTATCTTATTTACGAACTAAATGAAGGTCATGTGTTTGTGAACAACATGTCCATTCAAAACATACTGGCATCAGTTGAAAGTAAGTGGCAACAAACTTTTGGACATTCTGCTTTTGAGGAAAATGTTTATGCAAAAGAGGAAGGCTATACAGTAAAAGAAGTTTTTGAGGCATATGAAGAATATGGAATGAGTCATATTCATCTACCTGCGACAGAGTTTTATTTAAAATACGGTACATTTCAACTAGTTGAACGTACGTATGCTATACCAAATTTTACACAAGATGAAATAGGACTTGTTCAGCAAGCTATTAAACAATCTCGTTATCAGTTGTTAATAAAAGCTAGTTAATTCTCCCTCATATATTTGAGCTCATTCTCTGCTGCTACAGGGAATGAGCTTTTTAATTGAACAGAAAAAGGGAGTAAGCTATTTTTGTAAATAATTTTATGGCTATCTATCAAAAGAACAATTTTTATAGATGTTGTAACATACATATATAATAGAAGAAAGACAATCCTTTTATCAATTTCGCCTTGGCGTAATTGTTGCTGTCGCTTCGCTTTCGCACAGATAAACAATGCGTCAGGATTTTGAATTGTGCCTGCACAATTCATTCCTTCTAAAAATCCGTGACATTCGCCGGAGGCTTTATCTTCATTCAGTAAGTGTTTGGAAACCCACTGAAAAGGAACCTAAACCGCATTCATCTCACCATCTGTAGAGGTAGTAGTCTCCTACTGAATGAAGATAAAAAATCGTCAATATTTGTTCATAGATTATAGAACATCTTAAAAAACGTATAATAAAGGGAATGAAACCGATTTCTTTTGCACGTCTAGGGAAAACAAATGTCCGTCCTAGAAAGATTTTTCTTGTGCAATGTATGTATTTGCGTTACAATTTTCTTTAAGTTAAATTTTGAATTATTTGAATTTGTACGTCGGTTTATCTACATGAGCCAAATTTATTCTAGATGAGGGTGAAATACCAAAAAGTCATATTTATCAAAGTTACTTTACTGGTGTACGCACATTTCAAAATTAGTACGGATGAAGCTAATGCTTAAATATAATGAAACTGCGGAATGTAAGTTGGAGGGAATAACAGGAATGGCAACTATAAAGGCAGCGATCTTAGGATTTGGGACGGTAGGTCAGGGGATTTACCATATATTAAACGAAAAGCGAGAAGAGCTTAAAAATAAATTAGGCATTGAGTTAGAAGTAGCAAAAATCTTAGTGACAGATGCTAGTCGTGAACGTGTACCTGGCACAGCACATTTGATGACAACTAGTATGGATGATGTATTAGCGGAACCGGGCATGCAGGTTGTTTTTGAGGCAATCGTGAATGAGGAGCCAGCTTTTACATATTTAAAGCGCGCAGTTGAACATAAATGTCATGTCATTACTGCTAATAAGGTAATGTTCGCTAAGAGAGGCTTAGAGTTACAAGATCTTGCGAAAGTGAATGGTGTTTTTGTAGGTTATGAGGCGACAACTGCGGGCGGAGTACCTGTCATTAAAACAATGAAAAATATTTTACTTGTCAATGACGTAAGTCGTATTCAAGGCATTCTAAATGGGACATGTAACTATATATTAACGAAAATGCGTGCAGAAGGATGGTCGTTTGAGACGGCGCTAAAAGAAGCACAAAATTTAGGGTACGCAGAGGCAGACCCATATAACGATATTTCAGGTCAAGATTCGTTTAAGAAATTAATGGTGTTAAGTGCATTGGCATTTGGTGAGCAGCCGGATTGGGCAGAAGTAGAAGTGATTGGCATTGACAGCATTTCTGCTGAACAGGTAAAGGAAGCAACTGCAAAGGGTCTGCGCTATCGTCATGTTGCAGAGGTAGAAAGACTAGCAGATGGTAAGATTATAGCCAAAGTAGAACCTTTATTAGTAGACGCAGAACACCCGCTGTATCCAGTAGATGATGTAAATAATGCTGTTGCCTTAGATACGAACTATATCGGCACTTTGACGCTTGTAGGACCTGGTGCAGGCATGTATCCTACAGCCAGTGTTATGGTTGAGGATTATGCTGAAATTATTGGTAAACGTGCTGGGTTTGTTGTGAGTATTTAACTTCTTTCATCAAAAATCTCCCACCTGTATAGATGGTGAGATGAATGCGAATTTTAGCTACTTTTCAGCGGGTGTCCAAACACCCGCTGAAAGAAGTTAAGTCTCCGGCGGATGTCACGGAATCGAAAAGGAGTTAATAATGGATGTTAGCCTAAAATCATCGCATCCATTCGATAACGGCTAACTGATCTGCATCACGCAGGCCTAAGCACAAAGACTATTCCAGACGCAATTATGCCGAGGCATAATTGATATAGTAAAACGCAAAGTTACAAGGATTGCTACTTGATAACTTTGCGTTTTTTGTTGAACGATCTACATTAATTTGTTAATCCTCGTCCTTCACATCGATATCCTCAGGTATTGGAGTATTACGCCAAATTTCTATTTCTTCTTTAATGCGTTCTAACTGATCAAAGTACGTATTAAACTGTCCGCTATTAATTAAGATTTGGTCTCCATCATATACAGATCGAATGCGTCCTTCATAGACTAATCGTAGAATTTGGTCTTCAGACATGCCAAGATCTATCGCTGTTTCTTCAACTGTTTTATACATATTTTTCTCTCCTTTTATCTTGATTCAGCAATTCTTTACTGTGCGAAAGCGTAGCGGCAAGTATAGAATGCTTCTCCCCCCTAAAAGTGGAGAGATGAATGCGGTTTTTTCAGCGAGCGTACAAATGCCTGCTGAATCAAGATAAAGCAGTGAATATCACGGTTTTTGAAGAGGAGCTTTTTGAGCGAGCTCGGAAAAATCCGAACGTAATTACGCTAGAGCATAAATGACCACTTTTATTATAACGTCCTTTTCTAAGAAAAGCATAATCATCACTTAGGTAATTTAAAAATGGTAATTGTTTGATTTTGGATAAATCTGTATTATTAAAGGTAGTGATAGTGTTCTCGATGAGAGAGGAGCATTATCTGATATTTCCATTTTTGTCCTTCTAGCTGCTTTATTAATTGGCATGTAACGATTCGTTCTGCAATTGGCGGAGGGTTATTCATTAAAAGCTTAAGAAATTCTTCATTTTTATAATAAGTGGTTTTTAAGATTTGAACGGTACACTATTAATTGAGAGCGAGGTGTATATCATGACGAAACTAACAGTTCTTGTAACAGACGATGATCAAGATATTCGTGATGGTATTGAAATCTATTTAAAAAATGAAGGCTATAATGTGATAAAAGCTGCTGACGGTTTAGAAGCACTTGAAAAACTAAAAAACAATGAAGTACATTTAATTATTTTAGATATTATGATGCCCAATATGGATGGTATAACTGCGACGTTTAAAATTAGAGAAGAGCGCAATATTCCAATTATTATGCTTAGTGCTAAGGCAGAGGATGGCGATAAAATTCATGGATTATCTGTTGGTGCAGATGACTATGTAACCAAGCCTTTTCATCCATTAGAGCTGCTGGCACGTGTAAAATCACAGCTTCGTCGTTATGTACAACTTGGGACGTACAATGAAGGTACAACAAAAATAGAAATTGATGGACTGCTATTAGATGAAGATGCTAAAGAAGTAGTTCTAGAAGGTGAACCAGTTCGATTAACACCAATTGAATACAAAATAACTGAGTTATTAATGAAAAATGCAGGGCGTGTGTTTTCAATTCGGGAAATTTATGAGCGTGTTTGGAATGAAGAAGCCTATAATGCTGAGAATATTGTGGCTGTTCATATTCGAAAAATACGTGAAAAAATTGAAGCAGATCCGAAAAATCCACGCTATCTAAAGGTGGTATGGGGCGTTGGCTATAAAATGGAAAAATAAAATCGAACAATATATAACAATACTTGGTTTCGTAGCAGGAGTTATTGGGTTAATTTATTTCGGTATCTATGCCTATCAAATGGTAAATGCTCGCTCTTCTGAGGTACTACAATTACTTGAAAGAATTTTTTAGAGGGGAGAGTGTTCAGCGTGGTGAAAAAATGGAAATCTCTTCTTGCACTTTTGTGCTTAATTTGGGCTATTTTCAGTATATTTACATTCACTAGGGTAGGGTATCAATATATTGGGAAATCTTATTTTCAATCTGAAAATTTTCAGCATGAAATTGATAATTTTCAATCTCAGTTAGGACCATTCGTATTAAATTTACCAACTGCTGAGGATTTAAAAAGTAAAATAGAGGTTAATCAAAATGAAATTGAAGATCACCGTAATTATTTTGGAACTTTGGGAGAACAGATCGATAGCATAAAGGCTCAATATGAAGATCGCATTCAGGAAGCTGCCAATGTGAATGCAACAGATTTAAAAACTAAGCTTGAAAAAGAACGAGATGAAAAGATAAAAGATATTACAACTAATTTTGAGGATGATGAGCATGTCCGAAAAAAAATCCTTGCTCAAAAAGAAGAAGTTATTGATCAATATATAAAGGCCGCAAAAGACGAAGCAAAAAGTTTTGCGAAAAACTATAATTATTGGTCCTATGAATTAACGAACACCGAGACAGGTAAAACATATCGTTCAGGTGATGTTTCTGAAAGTAGTACCTATAAAATAAGATACACGTCGCAACGTCCATTAACTACTTGGAACATTAGTGATAATTTAAGTCATATTTTTTATCGAACGGATACCAATGTTGAAACAGAGCCTTTAAGAGAAACTGCTGACTACACGGGCATTATTTCGATTTCTAAAAAATCAGCTCAATTAGCAAGTATTATGGATGGCTATGAGCAGTTTACACGTAATCAATATATTTTCTTCTTTATTTGGATAACAGGTATTGTAGCGGCTGTTTTTGCATGGAAAGGTCGCAAAGAAGTACTTCAGGTGGTACAGGGTATCAAGGAAAAAGAAGCCCTTGCTAGGATGAAAATTGATTTTCAGTTAATAATTTTGTTTATATCTGGCTGTATATATTGGGCGGCATCACAAATTGCCTTTGAATCCATCGAATACTACTATCAAAATAATTATGTAAGCTATGTACTAAGTTTTTTATTTAAAGTTGGAGCACTATTTATTGTTGGTATTTTGTTCTATGTTCAGCTGATATGGTTATATGATCGATTGAATACGGCCAAGAAACTAGAGGGAAATTTAAAGTCCAGCTATTTATGGGCATTAGGGGATTCGATGACTGATTTATTTATCAATCGATCCATTGCACTACATTCTTTTGTCATGATTGGTGCAGCCTTTTTCGGCGGTGGCAGCCTTGTAGCTTCCATGTTAAGAGGTGGCGGATTCCCTGTACTAGTTTTGGGTATTTGTGCAATTATAGGTTTTCCGTCTGCTATTGTCTTTTTATCTAGAATGGGCTATTTAAACCGAATTATGAAGGATACGAAGGATATGGCAGAAGGGCGCTTAAACCGTGATGTCAAGGTAATAGGCAAATCGCCACTTAAGGAACATGCAGAAAATCTTAATCATTTAAGAGAAGGTGTTCGTACTTCTATGCATGAGCAGGCAAAAAGTGAGCGTTTAAAAACAGAGCTTATTACGAATGTTAGTCATGATTTGCGTACACCACTGACATCAATAATTACCTATACTGATTTACTAAAAAATCCTGACATTACAGAGGAAGAGCGTAAACAATACATTCATATACTAGATAAAAAATCAGAGCGTTTGAAAGTGCTGATTGAGGATTTATTTGAGGTTTCGAAAATGGCAAGTGGCAATATCGAGCTTCACCGAAGTAGAGTAGATTTAACCCAGTTAATACAGCAAGCAGTAGGGGAACATGAGGAGGATTTAGTACAGGCTCATTTAGATTTAAGAATGACCAAACCTAATGAACCAATATATGCTTATGTTGATGGGCAAAAATGGTGGAGGCTAGTTGATAATTTAATTGTCAATGTATTAAAATATGCATTAGAAGGTACACGGGTTTATGTAACATTGAAACGTACAGCAGATGGTGATGCTGAATTTTCGGTGAAAAATGTAGCTAAATATGAAATTAGTGAGGATGCTGAGGAATTATTTGAACGTTTTAAACGGGCAGATGCTTCAAGACATACAGAGGGCTCAGGGCTGGGATTAGCAATCGCTCAATCCATCGTTGATCTTCACGGTGCTCGAATGAGTATAGATGTGGATGGAGATTTATTTAAAGTGATTGTCCGCATTCCAGCAGTTTAGATAAAACAGCGGCAAATAGTTTGCCGCTGTTTTTTTATAAGCCTAAGTTTTTAGCTATAATTACTTTCATGACTTCATTGGTTCCTGCATAGATGGACATAACAGGGATATCTCGGTATCTTCGAGCAATTTTATATTCTTCCATATAACCATAGCCTCCATGTAATTGCATACATTGGATAGCAAGCTCACGTGCATTTTCCGTGATCCAGTATTTAGCCATGGATACTTTTGTGACAACATCATTTCCTGCAATATGCTCTTCAATTAAGGATTGTAAAAAGGATTTACCAAGCTCAATTTTTGTGGCCATTTCAGCTATCTTAAATTGAGTATTTTGAAAATTACCAATGGATTTTCCAAAAGCTTCTCTTGATTTTACATAATCAATTGTCAAGGCTAACATATCCTCAGCAGCCGTCTGTGCGGCAATAGCTACTGCTAAACGTTCCTGCTGTAGCTTTTCCATCATATAGATAAAGCCTTTTCCTTCTTCACCAAGAAGGTTTTCTATAGGCACACGACAGTCCTCGAAATATAGCTCAGCTGTATCCTGTGCGTGCATCCCAACCTTATCAAGTTTACGCCCTTTTATGAAACCTGCTGTGCCATCCTCGATGACTAGAAGGCTTATACCGTGATGTTTTTTTTCAGCCTGAGGATTTGTTTTCACCGCAACAACTGCTAAATTTGTATGAATACCATTTGTGATAAAAGTTTTTTGTCCATTAACGACATAATGATCACCGTCACGAATAGCTGTGGTTTGAATATTTGCCAAGTCGGACCCAGCTCCTGGTTCTGTCATTGCAATGGCAGTAATATAGTCGCCTGTAACACATTTAGGCAGCCAACGTGCTTTTTGCTCTTGTGTGCCATATGCTTCAATATAGGGCACAACAATATCATTATGCAGGCCAATGCCAATAAGACTGGAGCCTATTCTCTCTAGTTCCTCTTGAATGATGACACCAAAGCTAAAATCTAATCCAAGACCGCCAAATTGTTCTTCTACCTGTGGACATAGATAGCCCATTTCTCCAAGCTTATGCCAAAAATTGAGTGGTATGAGGTGATCCTTTTCCCATTGCTCATAGTGTGGCTCGGCTTCCTCGGCTAAAAACTTTCGTATAGTTTTACGGAATAACTCATGCTCAGCTGATTCAAATTTATACCTTGTCATTTGAATAACACCCCTTTTAGCTAGTAAATGCGTAAATTTACCTTCTTTGTTGTTATAATACTGGAAAAATTGTGAAAATAAAAGAGCTATATTATTTTGAGTAATTCATGAAAGATGACGAAAATGTCACTAATCCCAGAAAATTGTCATGTAAAACGTGAGAAAAAATAGAAAGTGGCAGGGTACAATTTAATTGGCAATAGGGCACTCACTTTCCTTAGTAGTTTATCTTGATTCAGCGGATGTACAAACCCCTGCTGAATCGAGATAAAGCCTCGGCGGATGTCACGGATTTGAAGAGGATTTTTTCGAGTGAACTCGAAAAAATCCGAACACAATTACGCTGGGGCTTAATTGATTCTAAGTACTTATTAAAATATGAATGGTAAAGATAATGCTATAATCAGTTAAGAATAAATGAAAGTAGAGGACTAGAATATGCCAAAAGTAATCGGTGGAATTCTTCTATTAAGTATTTATAGCGCATTAACATTTTACATAGGGTGGGGATTAAGGCAGTGGCTTGTCTCACTGGGATGGTTTCGTTACCCTATACTCTATTGGTTAGTACTGTTTGTTGCTGCATTTAGCATTGTTATTGGAAGACTGCACGGGTCTTTGAAAATATTCTCAGTAATAGGGAATTACTGGATGTTTATTTTTGAATACGGATTATTAATTTGTTTAACAGCACATGTAGTAATTTGGTTAAGCCCCTTTAAAAATGTGCAAATAATTGGTAGTATAGCAATTGCTGTGTTGTTTGGACTAAGTATTGTTGGCTCCTATTTAGCGTATTCTCCTGTAGTCCGTCATTTAGAGTTCACGATGGATAAAAAAACTAGTGAGCTAGATACTTTGAGAGTTGTTGTGGCATCGGATTTTCATTTAGGTGTTCTTTCACATAAAAGACATTTAGAGCGCTTTGTTACATTTTCGAATGAGGCAAAGCCAGATATCGTTTTTTTAGTTGGAGATATTGTAGATGATGATCCTAAATGGTTTGTAAATGAGGGAATGGCAGATGTGATGAAACAGCTAACTGCTACATATGGCGTGTATGGCGTACTGGGCAACCATGAGTATTATGGTAAGAAAATCCCTGAGTTTGTTGAAGAGATGGAGAAAGCCCATGTGAAAATTTTAAGAGATGAAACTATTCGGATTGATAATACGTTAATAGTAACTGGTCAAGAGGATCTGACGAACAAGGAAAGAAAGCAACTTGATGCCTTGAAGTTAACAGATGATCTGCCATGGTTTGTGATGAATCATACACCAAATGATTTAAACACACCTGCAGATTTGGGTGTAGACTTTCATATGTCAGGACATACACATAAAGGACAGCTTTGGCCTAATCAGTATATAACCTCTCGTGTATTTGAGCTCGATTACGGTTATAAGATGAAGGAGCAAATGCATACACTTGTTTCATCAGGTTTTGGCTTTTGGGGTCCTCCAATGAGGATAGGCAGCCGTTCAGAACTATGGGTAGTGGATATACGTTTACAATAACCTATAGTAATAGCTATTTTAGGTAAGTTGATAATCTTAGATCTTCTTCTAACCATAGATAATCAGTTATATTCAAAAAAAGGTAAGGTGACAACGTGGAAATCATAGAGTTATTAAAGGCACTTATTTTAGGTTTTGTAGAGGGCATGACAGAGTTTGCGCCAGTTTCGTCGACAGGTCATATGATTATAGTAGACGATATGTGGTTAAAGACAGAGGAATTTCTAGGGATGTATCCCGCCAATACGTTTAAAATTGTTGTACAATTAGGATCTATATTAGCCGTTGTTGTAGTAATGTGGAAACGAATGCTAAACCTAGTTGGACTTTATAAAATTGATGGGCAATCAACATCTGTGAAAGGTCACTTCAATTTATTGCATGTAATTGTAGGGATGTTACCAGCAGTTGTGTTAGGTTTTGCCTTTAAAGATTTTATTGATGATCATTTATTTAAAGTAGAGCATGTTATTTATGCATTAGTGGCTGGGGCTCTTTTAATGATAGCCGCAGATAAGCTTGCTCCAAAAAGACCAAAAGTGGATTCGCTAGATAAAATCTCCTACGGTTTAGCATTTAAAGTAGGCTTAGTACAATGTTTATCACTGTGGCCAGGGTTTTCCCGTTCTGGTGCAACAATTTCTGGTGGTGTACTATTTGGTATGAGTCACCGTGTAGCTGCTGATTTTACTTTTATTATGGCTGTACCCATTATGGCAGGAGCTAGTCTAGTCTCTGTATTGAAAAACTGGGATACGTTATCCATGGATTATTTGGGCTTCTATGTAGTAGGCTTTATTAGTTCATTTGTCTTTGCATTACTTTCTATTAAATTCTTTTTAGCGCTCATTTCTAAAGTGAAATTGATGCCATTTGCTATTTATCGTTTAGTATTAGCAGCCGTATTAGCCATTATTATCTTTATGTAAATTAGATAGTCACTCTTCTTTTAAAAAGACGAGTGACTTTTTTTGTAGATTTAACCGTTCAAACGTACAAAATTTAGGGTAAAACCAAAAAAAATGACTTATAGACAGTAAAAAAGACCTTAATATTCTAAAAATTGATAGGAAATTAACTCGAAAACAGACGGAATTTACCTATATATTGTAACTTTTATGGATTAGACCTTATAATAGATGCAGATACAAACTGGATACTTGTTACTTTTAGATAATGGTTAGTAGGATAGGTATAGTATGGCCAAGAACATATGCATGAGGTGGAGAGAATGTTTCGTATTGGAAATAGGCCTAAGAAAAATACAATTGAAATTTGTGATGAATCAAGTATAGGGGTTATTATTCAAGATCAGGAACGTTTGTTACAAATAAATCTTATAAATCTGACTAGACAGGATTTACGGTTGATAAGGAGTTTAAAGCCTTATATCGAACGCAATGTCGTAGAGGTAGTGGCAGCGTTTTATCAAGCGGTAGAAGGTGTACCTTCCTTGCTTGAGGTAATTCAAAAGCATAGCTCCAGCGAGCGTTTACGCCAAACATTACGCCATCATATTATAGAAATGTTTGAAGGACGTATAGATGAAGCCTTTGTGGAAAAGAGAAGAAGAGTGGCAAAAATGCATGTGAAGATTAATCTATATCCTAAATGGTATTTAGCTGCCTTTCAAAATCTTGAAAAATCATTAAGAAAAATAGTTTATCAGCTTCAGCTATCGAAGGACGATGAAGAAAAGTTTTGTGAAGCCATCAGTAAAATTTGTAATTTAGAGCAGCAGATTGTTTTAGAGGAATATGATAATTATGCGAATACATTGATGGAAGAGCACCGAAATAGTGTACGTACACATGTTAAGGAAATTATAGGTGGTATCTCAACGCGATTAGAGACTCAATCCCATAGTACGAATGAGACTGTTACGGAACTTATTTTTAGTGCCAAGGAAGTTAATGAGTATTTAAAGGACAGTATTAATGAAGCAAAAACAATGCAAAAAATATCCAATGTAGGTTATTCCAAAATAGTTTTGATGAACGAGCAAACTGGAAAAATACATCATAAGACAGTTGATATGGCAGGAATGGTAGGGGAATTAGATAAATCTTCCTCTAAAATTAATGATGTTGTTGAAATCGTTAAAAGCATTTCTGGTCAAACAAATTTACTTGCATTGAATTCAGCGATTGAGGCTGCGCGTGCTGGTGAGCATGGGAAAGGTTTTGCTGTTGTAGCAAATGAGGTACGAAAGCTTGCAGATCAAACCAAACATTCAGTGGAGCAAATTGCTGATTTAATAAAAATGTCTAATGGGATAACAAATCAGGTTGTCCATGCAATACAAGAGATTCAAGAGCTAGTGAATAATAGTATGGAACAAAATGCAGAATCTTTAAAAGCATTTGATGCGATATCTGGCTCAGTAGAGGGCTCTATCACTAATTTCCAAAATGTTGGACAGCAGATTACAGAATTAGCTGCTATTATCGAAACGATTGGCGAATCTTCTGGGGAATTGGAAAAGGTGGCCAATAGATTAGATACAACAATTAGAGATTTTTAAAACTATGCATGAAATCTTGCATAGTTTTTTATTGTTTTGGATTCGATAAAACTACTTTTTAGAAGGATGGAACCATTTATAGACGGATGAACATAATAGTTAGGAAGAAAGAAGGCGATAGCAAATTAACGAAGATAAGAATTCCCTAGAAAATGCTTGTACTAAGTGTTACGCTATAGGCGAATTGGGGAAATAAAAAGAGGGGTGTTCGGAGTATGAAAAAGAAATTATTTATTACACGTAAGTTCCCTACGCATATAGTGGAGCCATTGCAAGAGTATTATGAAATCGAACAATGGAAGGAGGAAGAGGAGGTTATACCACGGGATAAATTGTTGGCGGCTGTTACCAATTGCGAGGTACTATGGGTAACTATTGCAGATCAAGTAGATGAAGAATTGTTATCGCACGCACCCAATCTTAAATTAGTGACAAATTTAGCTGTTGGCTTTAATAATATTGATGTTAAAGCTTTACGCAAAAGAGGCATAATGGCAACAAATACGCCTGGAGTCTTAACAAATACCACTGCAGATTTAGTATTCGGCTTATTGCTTGCAACTGCAAGGAGAATTCCAGAAAGCGAACGATATTTACGTGAGGGTAAATGGAAAAGCTGGTATCCAATGCAATTAGTAGGAAAAGATGTGTCTGGAGCTACTATTGGAATAATTGGAATGGGCCGAATTGGGCAGGTCGTAGCAAGACGTGCAAAAGGCTTTGATATGAAAATTTTATATAATAATCGAAGACGTCGGCATGAAGCGGAGGAAATGTACGGATTTAAGTATGCTTCATTAGAGGAGCTTTTAAAGCAATCGGATTTTGTTGTCATTATGACGCCATACAATAGTGATACTGTCGGCCTTATCGGAGCAGAGGAGCTTGCCCTAATGAAGGATGACGCAGTGTTAATCAATGCATCACGCGGCGGCATCATTGATGAAGATGCACTCTATCATACGCTGAAAAACGGTAAGCTATGGGCAGCGGGGTTAGATGTTTTTGAGCATGAGCCTATTGCAATGGATCATCCGTTATTGACGCTACCAAATGTTGTGGCACTTCCACATATCGGTAGTGCATCACTTGAGACGAGAATGGCTATGTTCATGCTGAATGTGAAAGCACTTACTGCATATGGGCAGGGCAAGGCTGTTTCGAATAGGATTGATTAATGACACCTCTGTTAAAAGCAAAATAAAAAAGGAGCACATCGTAGTTAGATGTGTTCCTTTTACTTGAAAATAGATATTATCTATTAAATAAATCAAATAAACCGCCAATGCCGCCTTCACCTTTAGATTGACCGCCACCGCCTTGTGAAATTGGGGCTGCTGCGAAGACGCGACTTGCTAAACGGCTAAATGGTAGTGATTGAATCCATACTTTACCAGGCCCCTTTAAAGTAGCAAAGAAGATACCTTCGCCACCAAACAATGCCGTTTTTACGCCGCCAACCATTTCGATATTGTAGTCCACATCAGATGTCATAGCAACTAAGCATCCTGTATCTACGCGTAATACCTCGCCAGGCTGTAAAGTTTTTTCGTGAATAGCTCCCCCTGCATGTACGAAGGCCATACCATCGCCTTCGAGTTTTTGCATAATAAAGCCTTCGCCACCAAAGAACCCTACGCCAATTTTTTTCTGGAATTCAACACCGACTGAAACCCCTTTAGCAGCAGCTAAAAATGCATCCTTTTGACAAATAATTTTCCCGTTTAATTGACTTAAATCCATTGGAATGATTTTTCCTGGATATGGAGAAGCAAAATAAACATGGCGTTTACCTGAACCAGCATTCGTAAATGTTGTCATAAATAAGCTTTCACCAGTAATAAGTCGTTTTCCTGCACCAAGCAGTTTACCCATAATGCCGCTATTTTGGCCTTCTTTTGAGCCATCACCAAAGATTGTTTCCATATGGATTCTATCATCCATCATCATTAAGGCTCCTGCTTCAGCTACTACTGTTTCCTGAGGGTCAAGCTCAACTTGTACGTATTGCATGTCGTCGCCAAAAATTTGGTAGTCTATTTCATGATTATTCATAATGGGATTCCTCCAAAAGTAATTTTATTGTTACTGTATACGATTATAATTGACATTAGTTTCATTGCATAATTAATTATTTTAGAAAAAAAGGGAATAACATAGAAAATGTCGAATATAAAAAACTAGAATGTGTATTATTTATTTTCGTTTAGTCAAGCGACTTAATGATTGTTAATATAATAATCATAAAAGTCACATCTGTGGGAAAAGGGTTTAAAGTCTTTTCTACGGAAGTCAGCTAAAAGAAAATAAGGCCTCTGGCGGTTGTCACCGATGTTGCTAAACGTAAAGCTTTGCTATGCAGGTGAAATGTTTGGTGAAAATTCGGAATTTTGACATATTTAATTTTAATTAAATAGAATGATAGATAAATACCTGCATGCGATGTAACAATTAGCAACGTAGCCGAGGCATCTAGATTACTTCAGGGGGTGTGAGTATTGGAAATCAAAAACTATATCGGTGGTGAATGGGTAACACATTCCCATTTACAAAGTATAGCAGTGACGAACCCTGCGAACGGAGAGCAACTAGCGACAATTCCGCGTTCCACAGTAAATGAGGTAAATGAAGCGGTAGCGGCTGCTAAACAAGCACAAAAAAGTTGGGCATTAGTGCCAGCGCCTAAACGTGCTGATTATTTATATGCCATCGGTCAAAAAATGAAAGAGAAAAAGGAATATTTGGCGACCGTTTTAACAAAAGAGATGGGAAAGGTCATTGAAGAGGCTAGAGGTGAGGTACAGGAAGGGATTGATATGGCTTATTATATGGCAGGTGAGGGGCGGAGATTGTTTGGGGAAACAACCCCGTCTGAACTTGCTAATAAATTTGCAATGAGTGTCCGGTCACCTATAGGTGTTGTCGGCTTAATTACACCTTGGAATTTCCCAGTAGCAATCGCAACGTGGAAATCATTCCCTGCTATTGTTGCGGGTAATACATTTATTTGGAAGCCATCCAATGAGACACCGATGATGGCCTATGAAATGGGCAAAATTTTTGAGGAAATCGGACTGCCGAATGGGGTAGCAAATATTGTATATGGCAGTGGCCCAACTGTAGGAACAGCATTAATTGAGCACCCCGATGTTAAGGTCATCTCATTTACCGGCTCAACAACAACAGGAAGTAAAGTAGCAGAGCTAGGTGGCAAACACCTAAAAAAGATGTCACTAGAGATGGGTGGCAAAAATGCAGTAATTGTTATGGATGATGCTGATTTACAGCTCGCTACAGAAGGAATTTTATGGAGTGCATTTGGCACAGCTGGTCAAAGGTGTACAGCATGTAGCCGAGTGATTGTGCATAAAGATGTAAGAGAAGAACTAGAAAAACGTCTACTGGACGAAATGCAAAAATTAACAATTGGGAACGGCCTAGATGAACATGTAAAAATAGGACCAGTAATTAATAAAGCAGCATTAGAAAAAATCAATCACTATGTCCAAATTGGTAAACAAGAAGGGGCGACATTGCTAGCAGGTGGCAGAATATTAAATGAAACACCCTATGATAAAGGGTTTTATTATGAGCCGACATTGTTTACTAATGTTAAGACAAACATGATTATTGCACAGGAGGAAATCTTTGGCCCTGTCGTTTCAATAATCGAAGTAGCAAGTTTCGAGGAAGCGATCGAAGTAAACAATGGCGTGAAATTTGGCTTATCCAGCTCAATTTTCTCACAAAATGTGAATACAATTTTCCGTGCCCAGCGAGATTTAGACACAGGGATTGTTTATGTGAATGCAGGCACAACTGGGGCAGAAATCCATTTACCATTTGGTGGCACGAAAGGGACGGGGAATGGTCACCGTGACTCAGGAGTAGCTGCCTTAGATGTTTATACTGAATGGAAAAGTATTTATGTAGACTATAGCGGTAAATTACAAAGAGCACAAATCGATACAGAGTAACAGATCAACGAAAGGGGATGTTCTTGATGAAAGTTGTTGTATTAGGTGCAGGTTTAATGGGAAAAGAGGTAGCTCGTGATTTAATTAAAAATAATAAAGTAGAACGTGTAATCTTAGGGGACATAGATGTAAGAGTGGCACAGGATTTTGTGAACACGTTAAACACAGATAAGGTTGAGGTAGTGGAGCTTCATGCAGAGCACGATGAATCTTTAATGAACGTCATATCTAAAGGAGATGTGGTCGTAAATGCTCTATTCTATTCCTTTAATGAACGTGTAGCAAGAGCAGCAATTGAGGCTGGAGTACATTCCGTGGATTTAGGTGGACATATCGGTGGGGTAACGGAGAAAATTCTAGATCTTCATGAAGACGCAAAAGCTAAAGGCGTAACAATTATTCCTGATTTGGGCGTTGCTCCAGGTATGGTCAATATTCTAGCGGGCTATGGTGCATCAAAATTAGATGAAGTTGAATCTATTAAGCTCTTTGTGGGAGGTATTCCAACAGAGCCAAAGCCGCCGCTTCATTACACACGAGTATTTTCTTTAGATGGGGTTTTTGATCATTATACAGAGCCTTCAAAAGCGATTCAAAAGGGGAAACTTGAGGAAGTTCCATCTTTATCAGGTGTCGAGCCTATTTATTTTGACGATTTTGGTGTGTTAGAGGCATTTTATACATCAGGTGGTATTTCCACGCTGTATAAGACATTCCCTAATGTCCACACATTAGAGTACAAAACAATTCGTTATAAGGGGCATGCAGAGAAATTTAAGCTGTTAGCTGATTTAGGATTCCTCGATTCAACGAATAAGGTAGAGGTCGATAATCAAGAAGTACCTGTTCGAGCAGTTGTGCGTGAGGCACTTAAAAAGAAGCTTGAGCTTGGTACAAAACCAGATGCTGTACTACTGCGTGTCATTGTTGCTGGAGAAAAGGCACAGCAACAAGTAACATATGAGTACGAGATGGTCGTTAGAAAAGATATGACAATAAATGAAACAGCCATGGCTCGTGCAACAGCTAATACTATTTCTGTCGCTGCTCAAATGATTGGTGAAGGGACGATTACAGAGCACGGTGTATTTGCGCCTGAATCAATTGTACCAGGAGATACGTATATGGAAGAGATGGCAAAACGCGGTGTTGTTATAAAAGAGACATCTCATAAATCTGCAATGATTGTGAAATGGTAGGTGTTAACCATGAATTTTGACTTTACCATTGAGCAGGAGCTGCTACGAAAAACCGTTCGACAATTTGTAGACGATGAAATCATGCCCAATATTGCAAAGTGGGATGCGACAGGTGGTTTTGATGCAAAGATTTGGTCAAGACTTGCTGAGCTTGGCTTAATGGGCGTTTGTGTTCCTGAAAAATATGGTGGTAGCGGTATGGATTATAATGCGCTTGCTATTGTTTGTGAGGAACTTGAGCGAGGAGATACGGCATTTCGAACAGCAGTTTCAGTTCATACGGGCTTGAATAGTATGACCTTAATGCAATGGGGAACAGAGGAGCAGAAGCTACAATACCTTGTTCCACAGGCAAAGGGTGTTCGAATTGGTGCATTTGGTCTAACAGAGCCAGGAGCTGGTTCAGATGTAGCGGCTATGTCTACGACTGCCGTACGTGATGGAGGTTTTTATGTTATAAATGGGCAAAAAACGTGGATCTCCTTATGTGATATAGCTGATCATTTTATTGTATTTGCCTATACAGATAAATCCAAAAAACATCACGGTATTAGCGCATTTATTATAGAACGTTCAATGGCTGGCTTTACTTCAAAGGCTATTAAGGGAAAATATGGTATTCGCGCTGGTAATACTGGTGAGCTCTTCTTTGAAGATTTACGTGTACCAGTAGAGAATCGACTAGGAGAAGAGGGCGAGGGCTTTAAAATTGCCATGTCTGCTCTTGATAATGGTCGTTTCACGGTAGCTGCTGGCGCTGTGGGACTCATTCAAGCGTGCCTTGAGGCAAGTGTGAAATATTGTCATGAACGTGAAACATTTGGTAAACCTATTGGTGAACATCAGCTAGTAGGGCAAATGATTGCAAAAATGGAAGCAGGCTATCAAATGAGTCGTCTACTTGTCTATCGTGTTGGTGAACTAAAAAACAAAGGTGTTCGGAATACACAAGAGACGTCTCTTGCAAAATGGCAGGCCTGTGATTTTGCTAATAAATCAGCAGATGACGCAGTGCAAATTCATGGTGCCTATGGTTATTCAGATGAATATCCAGTTGCACGTTATTTGCGTAACTCCAAAGCGCCTGTTATTTATGAAGGCACACGTGAAATTCATACTATTATGCAGGCTGATTATGTGTTAGGAAAACGTCAGGATAAACCATTAAGCAAAATGCTACCAAAGTGGCCTTTTGATGAATAAACGAGAGGAGAATCATCCTCTCGTTTTTCTTATGTAGAAAAATTGCTATGCAAAAAATTTCTGAAAAATGTAACTTTCCAACTCTTCAGCAGTCTAATTGATAAACAAGTATATGAAAGAGAGGAAAAAAGATGAAAAATAAGTGGATAGCAATTATGGTTATCGCCGTACTCGCCGTTTTACCAGGGATCATTATGCTGACAATGACTCCAACTGTAGAGGCAAAAGCAGCAAGTGTTAGTATGGCCACTAAAAGCTGGCAAGCAACTTTTACTAAAGCTTTAAAGGAAAGCAAGATAACAAAAGAAACTGTTTATGTTACAAATAGCAAGGATCAAAAAGTTGAAGCAACTATCACACTAGGAGAAGATAAAAAGACATTAATTGTTAGTGATTTAACACCTGGTAGCTATAAATTACATGTACAGAAGGAAGCATTTGTACTTGGTGGACCAAAAGCTGCCTCACAAGTAATTTCATTTACCATTATTGAAAAGCTAGAAGCAGTAAAATCAGAGAAAGAGCTACAGCAATACTTTGACACTCTTTTAGCTAATCCAAATAAGGAAGTGAAATATGATTCAAGTAGAGAAATGGAAAGTAAGGCAGATAGCCCAAGTGTAAGCAGTAATTCCTCTATGACAAACAATCAAGTAGAGGGAGTTGAAGAAGGCGATTTAGTCGTTGTAAAGAATGGCTTTATTTATTCTGTACAAGAACATAGTATTACAGTGGTAGATGCAACAAATCCGAAAAATTTAGCATTAGCGACAACTCTTAAAATAGAGGATTCTA
Organism: Lysinibacillus sp. GW821-FHT14F06; assembly: GCF_058803665.1. Classification (NCBI taxonomy): domain Bacteria; kingdom Bacillati; phylum Bacillota; class Bacilli; order Caryophanales; family Bacillaceae; genus Lysinibacillus; species Lysinibacillus sp. GW821-FHT14F06. The sequence continues at coordinate 104,931 of NZ_JBXAPF010000011.1, read as the reverse complement.
AATATATTTCAAAGCTTGCATTATATGATCATTTGTTAATAGCAATTGGGGATAAATATTTAGAAAAAGCAGGCACAAGCATGTCAACAGCTACTTTGTATGATATTTCGAATCCTAAGAGCCCAAAATTTATACGTGAGGTAGGGCAAGAGGGGTATTTACAGGATATTCGTATTACCAATAACACATTATATTTAATTGGTAACATGTTTCCGAATTATTGGGCGCTTCGAGATAACAAAGCAATAGATTTAAAGCCAAAAACATATGATAGTGGAGATGCGAAAGAATATCAAAGCCTACCACTTGAAAAAATATCCATTTTACCAAATACCATGGATGGAACATATAGCTTAATAACAGCTATAGATTTAAAAAATGGTGCAAAGGCAACTGTCAATACAAAAGGTTATTTGGGCGGTAGTAGTGGACTATATATGTCTGAAGATGCACTTTATCTTACAACATCAGTCTATGATGGCAGTCCAGTAGCTCCTGCTGAAAACCGGATTATGGATATGATGATTTGGATGCCAAGAGCAACAAATACACAGGTCTTTAAATGGAATGTCGATGGCACTACCATGAATTTTGTAGGTAACACAGAAGTAAAAGGAACTGTGTTAAATCAATATTCAATGGATGAGTACAAGGGGAATTTCCGCATTGTAACAACTGAAGGAAATACGTGGGATGAAAAAAATATTTCACGTAATCATCTCTTTATTTTAGATAAAAATTTAAAAGAGCTTGGCGCAGTTAAAGACTTAGCACCAGGAGAAAAAGTATATTCAGCACGCTTCATGGGTGAAAAAGCGTATGTGGTGACATTTAAGCAAGTGGATCCGTTATTTGTGATTGATGTAGCTGATCCTAAAAAGCCAACTGTCCTAGGGGAATTGAAAATACCAGGATTTAGTAATTACTTGCATCCATTAGATGAAACACATTTAATCGGAATTGGCTATGATACAGAGCAACGCTATGACGCATTTTCAAAAAGCAATTTTACAGTGACAACTAATATGAAAATGTCGTTGTTTGATGTTTCAGATTTCAAAAATCCAAAAGAACAATCATCTGTAAAAATCGGTGGTAAAGGTTCTTATTCGGATATTCAATACAATCCTAGGGCTCTATTCCGAAATAAGGAATACAATTATTTTGGCTTCCCAGTTGTCCTTTATGAGGCAGGGAAGGGCGATGAAATTGTTTACAAAGGTCAGGGAGCTCAAATTTATGAAATAACAGCAGATAAAGGAATCGTGCTAAAAGGTAGTATCATTGAAGAAAGTACTGGTGAGCCATATGAGAATTGGGATCAGCTTGTACAGCGTGTCGTATATATAGATGATGCCCTCTATACAGTCGCTCGCAATGAGGTGAAGAGCTATCAATTAAAAGACTTCCAACCATTAGATAAGCTAATAATAAAATAAAAAAGAAGTCCAATAAACTAAATTCTAGTTTATTGGACTTTTGCTTTTGTTGGATATAGGCAGTGCTTGAAAGAATAATTATTGACGATACGGGAGAATCTCTGAGACTGTTACAAATTCATAGCCCTGCTCCTGTAGATAGGCGAGTACCGCATCCAGTCCATCGGCAGTTGATTGATGAATATCATGCATTAAAACGATAGCGTTATTGTGTAAATTATTTTTCACATATGGTAATAGCTGCTGTGCATTGCGATGCTTCCAGTCTAATGTATCGATCGTCCATAGTACGACTGGAATTGGTATTTGCCCATTAATAGCATCGTTTGTTGCCCCATATGGAGGTCTAAATACAGTGGCATCATGATTAATTGCTTTCTCTAGCTCTGCAGAAGTTGATGTGTATTGCTTTAGTACCTGCTCTTGTGAAAGCTTTGTTAATACAGGATGGTTCCATGTATGGTTACCTATTTCATGACCTCGAGCAAGAACATCCTTAGCAATATCAGGATAATACTGTACACGCCCGCCGAGCATAAAGAAGGTAGCTTTTGCATGGTATTTATCAAGAGTATCTAATATTTGTTCAGTTACTTTTGGATGTGGGCCATCATCAAAAGTTAAGGCGATACGTTTCGTAGTGGAATCACCTGTAGTAGGTGGTTTCGTAGGCTTTATAGTCTCCATAGCAATTTGAAAATCAGAGGCTAACAACGGATTAATCAGCGAAAGAGGAAGCTTCACTATTGGTGCACCTGCTGCTCCACTAGCAATCTCATACTCATCGAAATAGAATTGTAACGAATCTTCTACAATGGAGAAGCGATTGAAGTTAGACCATTTAGGTTCTGTTGCCTTTTCTAGCTCATCAGTAAAGAGATCGTCTTTTAACTGAAGATTTTGCTGTAAATCTTTACGTACTTGAGTAGCCAATGTTGATAAGTTGTTTTCATCGCCTTGCAGTAATGTTTTAATGGTGATTTGTTCGCCAGTTTCATTATTGATGAAGAATGTCTTAGTTGAAACCTCATGATTTGCCCCGCCTAAGTACAGCATTTTCGTCAGTACAAAGGAATAATAATGCTCACGATATGGGAATGTTTCTAAACTAATATTAAGCTCGCCCATAGCCTCTTTGTTTTTAATTTTTTTCATTGATGACAGATAGGTTTCTTTTGAATCCGATATGTACTGTAAAACGGCTTCATTAAATGCTTTATTGTCTGTCTGTGGATAATGAATAGCAAAAGGTGTTTGTTTATCATTAGAAACGTCTGTTAAAATACGAATACCTGGAAACGCAGAGCTTTCTGTGGATAAATTACTAGGTACTGATTCTGTCCCTTTTGAGGCACTAATTTTTTGAAACTTAAAGTCATCCTTTGATAGGATAATGACTAAAATAATAGTTGTTAATGTAATAATGAGGCCGATTAATAGGAAATCAATCATCGGGCCGCGTCTTCTTCTGCGTTCCGGCATTTTTATGGATACGCTCCTTTCCTAAATTACTTTTCTATACAATCAGACGTGTCAGCCATTGAAAAAGTTATACGAATCTACGAAGTTTTGTTATCATTTTGTGGAAAATTAATTTTCATATAAAATCAATTTGCATTAGTCAGCATATAACAGCCAAAGTATAGTATTAAAAATTTCAGTTGAGTTTTTTTGGGCAGTTCGATACTATTGGCAAGGAACCTTTTAAAGGAGGCAGATAGCTGTAATGGTTTTACATGAAGCGGATAATGAATTTACGATTGACTGCTTATTGCTTGCAGGGCGTATTATGATTGAAAGTGGTGCAGAAACATACCGTGTGGAGGATACGATGCTACGCATGGCACATTCTCAAAATATGCTTGATGCGCAATGTTATGCCACACCAACTGGAATCATTTTTTCGTTAGGCAAGACACAGCCAACGAGGATCACATCGATTTCCAATAGGGTTACAGATTTACAAAAAATAGCCTTGGTAAATTCAGTATCTCGGAGACTCACATCTCACATGATAACATTAGAAGAGGCTTATGACGAGCTAAAGTCGATACAAAAAACAAATTATTTTTTACCAACCTATTTACAAGTCCTAGCATCAGCTCTTGCAAGTGGTTGTTTTCTTATTATGTTTAAGGGAGGATGGGCTGATTTTCCGATAGCATGTTTAGCGGGAGGATTAGGCTTTCTAGTGCTTGTAATGATAAATAATTTAACCAAAGTAAAGTTTTTCTCAGAATTTACTGCATCACTCGTTATCGGCTTCGTTGCCTTCTTTGCAGTCAAGTATAGTTATGGAACAGAGCTTGATAAAATTATCATTAGTTCTGTCATGCCACTTGTACCAGGTATATTGATTACAAATGCAGTGCGTGATTTAATGGCAGGTCATTTTATGTCAGGGATGGCAAAGGGGGCAGAGGCCTTTTTAACAGCCTTTGCTATTGGTGCAGCAATTGCTGTCACCCTAGCATTTTAGGAGGCGCACAATAACATATGATGGATATTATCATTCAATTAATTGTTAGTTTCTTTGCCACTGCTGGGATTGCTGTTATTTTTAATGTACCTAGAAAAACACTGCTTCATTGTGGCCTTGTTGGAGTAATTGGCTGGATCATCTATTATCTGTTAACAGAAAAAGGAATGGATGTCGTCAATGCTTCTTTCTTCGGATCATTTGTCATTGCAATAGTTGCTCATTTATATGCGCGGCGCTTTAAAATGCCAATGATTATTTTTATAGTAGGCGGAATCATTCCATTAGTGCCTGGAGGTATGGCTTATAATGCTATGAGAAACGTTGTAGAGGATGATTACTTACAAGGTCTGCAGTATGGGTTAAAAGCATTTTTAATTACTGGAGCTATCGTTATGGGCCTTGTATTTGCAGAGGTATTTATGCAATTAATATTCCGGTCGATACGTTCAAGTAAAGTTAAATTACAAAAAGTCTATAAAAAATAAAATAACTGGAGGCTGCGTTTGAAAAATTGCTCTAACGCAGCCTCCCTTTGTTTTTTCTATTTTACAAATAATGTTTCAATTTCCTCAGGAGTAGCAGGCTTACTAATATAATAGCCCTGAATAGCATCACAGCCATAAGTAATTAAAAGGTCTGCTTGCTCTGCAGTTTCAACACCCTCTGCTACAACTTTAAGTTCCATCGATTTTCCAAGCTGCACCATACCATGCATTAGCTTTTGTGTCTTTTCAGATTTAAGTAAGGAGCTTGTAAATGTTTTATCAATTTTTAATGTATCTATCGGTAAAATTTGCATGTATCTGAATGAGCCATACCCTGTGCCAAAGTCATCTAGAATAAAGGAAATGCCCTCGTTCTCTAGCTTACGCATTTGCTGAGTAATGAAGGTAGCAGCCTCTGCCTCTAGTGCAAACTTTTCTGTAATTTCAATTTGAATAAGGCTGGCAGGGCAACCCGTTTTAGCTAGTTTTTCAAGAATTGATTTTGCCATATTTTTATCACGGAATTCGCGAACAGAAGAGTTTATAGATACTTTCATGTCTAGACCGGCTTTTTTCCAAATTAACGCCTGTTCGCAAGCTTTTTCTAGCATAAAGGAACCAATATTGTTAATAAGTCCTGTCTCCTCTGCAATTGGAATAAGTTCGTCAGGTGCGACAACACCGATTACTTCATCTTCCCAACGGACTAGTGCCTCTACAGCTGTGATTTTTCCTGAATAAACATCAATTTGGGGCTGATATAATACTTTCAAATTCTTTTGATCAAGAGCCTGAAGTAAGCGTTTTTCAATTAAAGCTTTTCGATTCAAGGCCTTATGAGTAGCTTTAGATAATGAGACAATTTTATCGCCGCCTGCCTCACGAACATTAGAAATAGTTGCGATAGATGCTTTCATTAGTTGAGAAAATGTTGTCTGATCTTCTGGGAATCGTGTAATACCACCACTAATAGAAATTGGTACTGCAATATTGCTGCTATAGATTGGATGCTGTTGTAGATAGGACAGGAAACCTTGAATAAACCACTCACTTAAAGGTGTGATGACAACAAAATCATTTTCATTAATGCGTGCCATTGTACTATCTTGGAAATACATTTTTATACGGTTTGTAAATTCTACAATAAGGCTTTGATCGATTTGCTGATCATGTAGCTCTTTTAATGTGTAAAATTTATCAATACTTAAATAGACAAAAGAAAAGTGTCTCTCATCCTCAATCATATTAGAAATTACTTTTTCGAGTCGATGTGCATTCATAAGACCTGTTTCAGTATCTATATAAGCAATTTTTTCTAATTGATGCTGGATTGTTTTTGATTTCGTGATGTCCTTCTCGATTAAAATAAATTGTTGGTCATTTGTTTCAAGATTAAAGGTCGGGATAGCTGTTAGAAGTACCCAATAAGATTGGCCTGTTTTTGTAACTTTTTCAACCTCACCTTGCCACGTATGACCATTGTTTAAATTACGCCAAATAGTGTTTGTAATCTTTTCACTTAATTCATTGTCAGGGAATAGCTGCCAAAACGTCTTGCCGATGACACGCTTTGGAGTCCACTGACTTGTCTTTAGAAATTCTGCATTGCATTCTAAGATAAAACCATCATGATCAAGCGTAACGGTCATGAATGCTACGTCTAACCCTTGCTTTAAATTAATAAGCGTACTGCTATTTGACACAGAATTAATCATTAATTCTGGCAGCATAAATAACAGGAGAATATACTTCTCTCCTTGCTCTATAAATGGTTTAGCCAGCAATGCTGCAGTAATCTCTTCATTTGTAAATGTGACCACTTGAACTTGATCTATATACGTACTTTCATCATTGTGTAAAATAGCCTGAAATGTCTCTAATGATAAATGACGCAGTAGATTTTCATGTATGAATGGAGTAGTATTTCCTTTAATATCAGTCGCTGAAATACCAAATAGTTGTTCAGCCGGTTTTCCCAAAATAATAGCTTGTCCATCTTGATTCATGACAATTGCAGGAAAAGGAAGTGAATTTAAATAATGTTCATCAATCGTAAATGATTTATGCATATGACTCATGATTATTCGATCTCCTTGGGTAATCAATATATACTAATATTATAGTTAATTATCGGGAATTAGTCATTATGAATATATTTGTAAATATTTGATGATGAAAAATATTAGGACTTTTCTAGTGAAATGCAAGAAAAGTTTTGAAGAAAAATAACATTTTTTAGTACGTATATAGGAAGCAGGAATTGTATGGAACGTTTAAAAGGAATAATATTTATCGTTACTGGCTCGATGTTATGGGGTGCAACTGGGCCTTTAATGGAATGGTTACTTAGCCATACACCACTAACAGTGTCTTTTATGTTAACAATTCGTTTAACAGTTGCAGGTATACTATTGCTTACATATTTATTATTAACAAGAAAAGACATTTTTGGCATTTGGAAACAAAAACTGTGGAGTAGACAGCTCGTTATATTCGGTATAGCCGGAATGTTGGGCGTGCAATTTGCCTTTGTGGCAGCAATTAATGCGAGTAATGCGGTATTAGCAACCCTATTGCAGTTTTTAGCGCCGATATTTGTTGTTGCTTATGTCTCTCTTAGTTTAAAGAAATGGCCCCCTAAATATCAAGTGTTAGGGATTATTGGTACACTTATAGGTCTATTTCTCCTACTAACGAACGCTTCATTTGACGCTTTATTAGTTAGTAAAAAAGCCTTATTGTGGGGAGTAGCAGTTGGTCTAACGTTTGCCTTCTACACATTGTATCCAGCACGTCTTATGAAAGAGTGGAATGTTCTACTCGTTGTCGGCTGGGGGATGCTGATAGGCGGAGGAGCATTGGGGATTATTGGTCGTGTATGGCAGTCAAATCTATGGCTAGTGTTCACAGATATGAAGATAATAGGGTTGATGCTTGCACTCATATTCTTTGGAACAGTAGCTTTTGTGCTGTTTTTAAGCAGTATGAGATATATTACAGCAGTTGAGACTAGTGTACTATCTAGTATCGAGCCCTTAACAGCTATGGCTATTTCAGTAATTGTGTTTGGTACAACTTTAGGTTTTTGGCAATTAGTTGGTGTGTTTGTTATGCTTGTTTGTGTAACATGGCTTTCAGTAGCTGGAGAAAAAGCATAAAAGTATTATCGGACCAGGTGTTTATTACTATTTTGAAAATTCACTAAATTCCTATAAGTAACAAGGGGGAAGAATATGAAAGAAATTTTTTCCTATGTAAAGCCGTATAAATGGACAGCATCTATTGCGTTATGTTTAATGCTGTTGGAGTTATTTGTTGAGTTAGTTCAGCCGCTTATAATGGCTAAAATCATAGATGATGGGGTACGAGCACAAAATCAGGGAATGATTTTACAATGGGGGGCTATATTACTAGCTCTTTCCTTCGTAGCTTTTTTTGCTGGTGTCATTAATTCATATTTTTCATCACATACTGCACAAAGCTTTTCTTATGATTTACGAAATGCGATGTTTGAAAAAATTCAAGCGTTTACTTTAGCTGCTTATCAAAAGTTTTCAACTGCCTCACTAATTACAAGGCTGACGAATGATGTGACACAGGTTCAAACTGTGCTTTTTATGAGTCTGCGAATTATGCTTCGAGCACCATTGGCTGTTGTTGGTAGTATTGTTATGGCTTTTGTTGTCAATGCAAAACTTGCATTATTTTTAGTTATTGGGGCACCTGTAATTTTCATTTTTCTTATTTTTATGGTAACAAAGGGCGTGTCTTATTTTGGGCTTGTTCAAAAGAGAGTGGATCGTTTAAATCGTGTACTACAGGAAAATTTACAGGCTATCCGCTTGGTTAAGGCTTATTTACGTGGTACCTATGAAGCCTCTCGTTTTGAAGAGGTAGCTTCACGCTTAAAATTAGATACAGTCAAGGCTTTGCGTACAATGGAGTATATTATGCCTGTCCTGTTATTCATCATGAATATGAGTTTACTTGCTGTTTTGTGGTTTGGGACAAAGCAAATAGCTTCAGGTACAACACCGATTGGTGATATTGTGGCAATTGTCAATTATGCAATGCGTATGACAGGCTCATTTTCAATGTTTGCGTTTATTATAATCTTTTATGCTCGTGCCAAGGCCTCGGCAGAACGTATGGCAGAAGTACTATCTATTGAAAATGAGACTGAGCTTTCATCATCTATAGAAAGTGCCTCTAGCAGAAGATATTTTGGCGAATTGACCTTTGACAACGTTAGCTTTACATATCCAGGTGGAGACTCTCCCGTATTAGCGAGTGTAAGCTTTCGCGTTAAATCAGGTGAAAAATTAGCCATAATGGGTGCTACAGGTGCAGGTAAATCAACATTATTACAACTAATTCCACGCTTTTATGATGTCACTGAGGGGCGAATAGTAGTAGAAGGCAAGGATATTCAGCAATGGGACTTACAAGAGCTAAGAGAGATTATTGGTTATGTCCCACAGCAATCCTTATTATTTACAGGCAGTATCGCAGACAATGTTAAATGGGGGGACGCTGATGCTGAAATGGCTGCTGTGCGACAGGCGACGATGCAAGCGCAAATACATGCTTCTGTAGAAGATTTTCCACAGGGTTATGAAACAAGAGTTGGACAGAAGGGCGTTAATCTTTCAGGTGGTCAAAAACAAAGGTTATCTATTGCAAGAGCGTTATTACGAAAAGGTCATCTATTAATGCTGGACGATAGTACGAGTGCGCTTGATGTAAAAACGGAGCAAGCATTATGGGAGGCACTGAGCGAGGAACCAGCAACTATGCTTGTTGTTACCCAGAAAATACGTACGGCTAAAGGGGCAGATCGAATATTACTAATCGATGCAGGGAGAGTAGTAGCATATGGCACGCATAAAGAGCTATTACAGACTTCTGAGCTCTATAAAAAAATCGCAGTCTCCCAGCAGGAGGTAGAGAAATAATGGCATTTTTCCACAAACCTTTTGGTTATGAGCCGATTTTGACAAAAGATGATTTACAACAGGTTGTTAAGAAAAAGAAGGGCCCGCGTGCGACAGATTGGCGAAGTACATTGTTGAGATTATGGAAAATTGTCGATGAACAACGTGTACTCTTAATGATTGTGCTTTTACTTGTTATGGTGAGTTCTGTTTTAGCGCTTCTTGGACCCTATATAATCGGAAAAATGATAGATATGTATGTGATGCATGGTCAGCTCGCAGGTCTAGGTAAGGGCATTATGCTGTTAATCGGCATTTATGCTCTACTAGCAGTAGCGTTATTTTTACAAAATTACTGGATGATTGGTATTGCCCAGCAAACCATTTATAGACTGCGTACAAGCGTCTTTACACATTTTCAAAGATTACCCATTTCATTTTTTGATCGCCGACAGCATGGAGAGTTAATGAGTCGGATGACAAATGATATAGAAGCGGTAAGTTCAACATTAAATAGTTCCTTTATTCAGGTGTTTTCCAGTGTTTTAACGCTTACAGGTACTATAGTTATCATGCTAAGCTTAAGTCCTTTGCTAACGGTATTAACGATGACCATTATACCGATTATGTTTTGGGCTATGCGCTGGATTACTCGAAGAACAGCTCCATTATTTAAACAGCAGCAGGTGGCTATTGGTGCGCTCAACGGTATGATTGAAGAGACAATTTCAGGTCAACGAATTGTGAAGGCATTCTCACAAGAGGACAGAATGATGGAGGAGTTTCGTGAGAAAAGCTTGCGATTAAAAACAACAGGCTTTTGGGCACAGACATATTCAGGCTATATTCCAAAGGTCATGAACTTCTTAAACAATATGAGCTTTACAATTGTAGCTGGGATTGGGGGCGTACTTGCTCTTTATGGTCACGTGTCAATTGGGGTCATTGTTATTTTTACTGAGTACGCACGCCAGTTTACTCGCCCATTAAATGATTTAGCCAATCAATTTAATACAGTTTTATCAGCCATTGCTGGTGCTGAACGAGTATTTGCATTACTGGATGAACAGCCTGAAGTGGAAACTGCTTCAACACAAAAGCATAAACTATTAGGACAGGTGAGCTTCCAACATGTTTATTTTAAATATGAGCAGGAGGAAGAAGCTTATACGTTAAAGGATGTTAATTTTAAAGTAGAGCCTGGACAAACAATAGCTCTTGTGGGAGCAACGGGTGCAGGAAAGACAACTATCTTACAGCTTATTGCAAGATTTTATGAGGTAACAAAAGGTGAGGTTTTATTTGATGGTGTAAACATTCAACAAATAGAACGACAAGCATTGCGTTCGCAAATGGCCTTTGTGCTTCAGGACCCATTTTTGTTTGAAGCGTCAGTACGAGAGAATATTCGCTATGGTCGATTAGATGCAAGCGATGAAGAAATAGTAGAGGCGGCAAAACGCGCAAATGCTCACGACTTTATCATTAAGCTAAAAAATGGCTATGATACTATTCTTGCAGCAGATGGTCGAGAAATTTCACAGGGACAAAAGCAGCTACTGTCAATAGCTCGAGCATTAATTGCTGATCCTAAGATATTATTACTTGATGAGGCTACAAGCAGTATTGATACTGTTACTGAGCTTGCCATTCAAGAGGCACTGGATACCTTAATGCAGGGGCGTACAAGCTTTGTTATTGCTCATCGCTTAAATACTGTACACAATGCCGATATTGTACTTGTTATGCACAAGGGTGAATTAGTTGAAGCAGGTCCTCAACAACAGTTAATTGAATCGGGTGGGGTTTATGCGCAAATGTTACAATCTTCTTCATATCATCTTGAAGAGTAGCGTTATTATATGGAGTGATCTCTCTTTGGGATCGCTCCTTTCTTAGTTTTTGAAAACAATATCAATTATGCCTCTGCAGAATTGCCTTCATAAAGAGCTCCTTTTTGGTTCCGTGACATCTGCTGAAAAGTAGCTTAAATTAGCATTCATCTCACCCACCTAAAGAGGTAAGAGATTTCTGTATCTGCCACTGCCCTATGCTTATGCGCATAAAACAACTGCCGCTACGCTTTCGATACAAAAAAACATTTGCTGAAAGAAGTTAAAAGAAGGGTCGAAAATATGGCATCATTGCAAAAATAATTAAATGAAATGAAGACCATATTCTTATATCAAAAATGTAATTTATTTGTATAAATGGTATAATTGTAAGGAGGGTTGAAATATTTAATGAGAGCGCTTAGTATGAATATGTATCTATAAATTCTAGTAGTTTTCAGTTATTACAGTCATTAATGATTGTATAAATCCATTTATTTTCCTTGTATTAAAAACAAAATAGTTGATTATTAGAAGTTACTATTATAATTTGTTGCAAGCTGATTTTCTTTCTTGCTACAATAGGGCAATAGTCTGATTCAAGAACGGAGTAAACGATGAATATTTCAGTAATGACGGTGTCTTTTCCATTAGATGGGGAAACATTAAAAGAAGTAACATTATTATGTGAAGAAGCAACCGTACATGATTACCGTGTATATGAAACTGCAATGGGAGTTCCTATGGCGGGATCTTTTGAAACAAAGGGCTTTATGATACTTGCATATGAAGATGATAAGGATGTGTTAGTAGGAGCAGCAAGTGCTGTAGACTTAATGGGGCTTCATACATATGAATGGTCTCTAGTAGTAACGCCTGCCTATCGTCAAAAAGGAATCGGAACCGCTTTAGTGGAAGCTTTACAGGCTGGTCTTCAAGAGCGTGGAGTAGAGGGGCAATTGGCTGTAGTAATAGATGGATCACCCTTTGGTCATACGTTTATTGAAAATAAAGGCTTTACATATAGCTTTTCAGAGGCAACTTTAGAAACAAGAGCAGAATCAGTAAATTTATGTAAGGATGTAGAAATTACTCTTTATGCAGGTGAGCAGGCAGAGTTGATTGACATTTATAGTGAAGCGTTTGGGGATTTACCAGAAGAGTCTGAAGAGCTAATAGCCTTTAATACATCTACAGATGGCAGAAAGCTATGGCTGGCCCGCAAAGACGGTGAGGTCGTTGGAACAGTGACAACTGCTCAGGAAAATGAAGTTCAATGGGTCACAGCATTGGCCGTACATCCAAATTGCGAAGGACAGGGCATTGGTACAGCTATGTTATCCTTTTCCAAGGACTATGCAAGCAAAATCGGAGCAAAATTTGTGATGCTTGATGTAGAAATTGACAATGGGAAAGCCCTTTCTGTTTATGAAAAGGCTGGCTTTATGAAGGCACAACAAATCGATTATTATGTAAAGCATTAAAATGAATGGTAAGGAGGGAAAAGTAAAATCACTCCTTACCTTTTTTATTATAAAAGTATAACTAAGCTTTTTTATCATAAATACCTACTATCTTCATATAGTATTAATAACCCGATGAAAGGAGTCGTTACTCGTGCGCATGCCAGCATTGCCTAAAAAGAAGTCTCCTCCAAAGGAAGCACCTAGCTCATGGTGGAAAATTATTAAAGTGTATTTATCCCGAGGGAAGTTTTACCGTTTACCACCTCGGAATTAATAAAGGAGCATTGAAAAAGTCGCCCTAATAGCGACTTTTTATTGCTTATGGGAATTTTAGCTTTCTAAAAGAAAGGCTTCTTTTGCAGGGCCGATTAAATAGAGTTCATGCATTGCCCGTGTAAGTGCCACATACAGTAGCTTTCTGTCAAGCTTTGTATCATAGAAAGGTGTATCGAAGGCAGCGACGATGACTGCATCAAATTCAAGTCCCTTTGCTAAATGACTTGGCACTACAAGTAATAATTCCTGATTGATGGAATCATTTTCTGTAAGTAGTTGAGTGTTTATTTTATGGTCAGTTAAAGCTTTCTGCATTTTGAGCGATTCTGCTGATGTTTTACAAATTAATGCAATGGATCTATGTCCTTTCGCGCGAATGGATTCAAAAATTGACTTAATTTTTAGGGCATCGAATGCATTTGCTTGTATGAAAGTTGGCGCATTGCCATGACGAACTACAGGCTCCACTAGTGGTAACTGTTCTTCCATTTGTACTAAAACCTTATTTGCGACCTCCATGATTTCAATGGTTGTACGATAACTTTTTTGTAGTGTCCTGAAGCTTGCGCGAGGAAATAACTGTTGGACAGGCTCCCAGGCAGTTAGTGAACGATAACTATGAATGCCTTGTGCTAAATCGCCTACCATTGTAAACATATCTGTTTCAAGTCCAGCTTTTAAAGCAGCAAGCTGGAATAAACTATAGTCCTGTACTTCGTCAATAAAAACCACCCGCATTTTCCATTCATCCGAAATACCCTTAAAGCGAGCCTGTAAATAATACAACGCGGCTAAGTCCTCAAGCACCCACTGTTCCTTTAGATGAGCCTGTAAAAACTGCTGTTGTTCAAGATAATGCCACTCTGGTGCAAGCTCTGCTAAAAGCTCAGGTTTTGTAAGTAGGGTACGGTAAAGTATTTTTATATTATGTTTAGAGAAACGTCGCATATAAATAGTTGCAGTGGATTTAGCCTCTTTTTCAATAGCGGGTATTCGTTCATCCCGTTCATCAATAAACTTTGTAACGACACGACGACGTTTGTCATCATCTCGAATTCCATTTAAAGCTTTGCCAAGCGCCTCATCATATTTTTTATGCAACATATTTAAGACGGCTTGCTTCTTTTGGCGAACATGGCTGGCTAAAATCTTTTTAATATGGTCAATTCGCTTTTCAATAGGCATATAAGAAAGTTCGTATAAGAACAGCTTTTTTAAATGAGAGGCGCGCATAATACAGTATTTTTCAATGAAAACATCTTCAAATTGCTCAGCGATTTCCTGCTCAAGCTTTTGAACATAACGTTCTATAACATCACGATAATAAAGTGAGCCCTTCATCTCAGATATCCAAGCGGTGGACTGTTGAGATCCGCCTGCAACAAGAGTTTCTAACTGCTCATTAGGGTTTTGAAGTTTAAGCTTAAGCTTAGTAGCAGCAAGGACATAATCTGCAAAGGTTGTTTGACAAATTTTGTCAACGCCGAGTTCTGGCAAAACGTCACCAATATAATCGATAAATAGCTTATTTGGTGCTAATATCATGAGCTGCTCAGGGTTAAAATGCTCGCCCATAGTATAGAGGAAGTAAGAGATTCGGTGGAGAGCTATCGTTGTTTTTCCACTGCCAGCAGCACCCTGTACGATAATAGGCTGACGAAGATGTGCTCGTATAATTTCGTTCTGTTCTTTTTGAATGGTCGAGACGATTTCTGTTAAACGTACATCTGCCTTTCCAGCTAACGCTTCTTGCAGTAATTCATCATTCGTCGTTAAATCAATATCTCGTATATCAAGCAATTCACCATTTTCAATTTTATATTGACGCTTGGCAAAAAGGTGACCTTTATGAATTTCACCTCGAACATCATACTCCATATCACCAAGGCGACCATCATAATAGACGTTTGCAACTGGTGAACGCCAGTCTACAATAATTGGTTCGTGTGTCTCTCGATGGAACAATGAGGTTTTACCAATATAAAGAAATTCCTCTGGATCACCAGTCTTTTGAAAATGGATTCGGGCAAAATAAGGCTTCTTTTGCACAGCCTCTAAGCCTTCCTTTTGGTTACGTGCCATTTCAAAGAATCGGGCGTTGGCAAGGATATTTAAATAACTCAAACTAGAGTCTAAATAATCAAGATCTGCCATCGATTGCCGAATATTCTCCTGCGCTGATTTCAAGTCTCTTTGCGATTCATTTAATATTTGTTGCATATAATTTTTAGTAAAAGCTAGCCATTCCACCTCAGCCCTAAAATCTGGATGTTGTGTAGTCATTTTTAGCACCTCCTAAGTACTTACAAATTCAAAGTAGATTATCATACTACTATATATAATATTTACCATCAAGCGAAAGCGTAATAGGCTAATTATGTTACTATTAGATTTAGAAGCAAGTAATATATAATTGGTTTTTTGATCAAATTAAAAGGTGTCATAGGAGGTTATAGGTTTGGATATTTTCGCACATAGAGGCGTTTCTGCACATTACCCAGAAAATACGGTAGCCGCATTTTGCGCAGCAGCAAGGCTTCCCATTGCAGGTATCGAGTTAGATGTACATGTAACAGCTGATGGCGAGCTAGTGGTCATTCATGATGAAACGATTGATCGGACATCCAATGGTAGTGGCTATGTTAAAGATTATACCTTACAGCAGTTGCGTGCATTTGATTTTGGTTCATGGTTTTCTGCGGAATTTGAGGGTGAAAGTATCCCGACACTGGGTGAAATATTAGAATTGTTTGCAGGTACAAATCATCGTATTAATATAGAGCTTAAAACAGATGTAGTGCCCTATGATGGGATTGAGGCTCTTGTCATGAAGGAAGTTGCTGCACATCAAATGACAGAAAGAGTGATCATATCCTCCTTTAATCATGAGTCGATACAAATTGTCTCACAGATGGCACCATATATTGAAACCGCAGCTTTATTTGCTGAAATTTTAATTGATTTTAACGGCTATGCTGCTCAAATTCCAGCAAATGCAATCCATGTTAGTTTACCAGCAGCATTTCGAAAATCTGTTGGTAGAGCTTTGCAAGAAGGAGCAATTGTGCGGGTTTATACAGTGAATGATGTTAAGCATGCTGGGCATTTACAGGGACTCGGTGTGCGGGCAATTTTTACAGATGATCCAGAGCAGATTATAGCTGGATTGAGTGGGCAGAAAAAGGAATGAATAGGGGAGAGGCGCTGATACATCAATATCAGCGCGCTTGAGCCTAGTAATAATCCTTTACCATTTCGCACGATGCTCTTCGATACAGCCAAGCATTTGCTGAATAACGAGTGTTTCACCGTTATCAAGTAAAATTGAGCCAGCGTAATAGCCAAACATTTGGTGAACCTCAGATTTAACGAGTCCAGCATTTGTAGTGGCGACACGTTCGAAAAAGGGAGAGAAGGTTAAAGAAACTTGATTAGAGAATTTAGACTTTATCTTCCATCTTTGCATATAATCCTCTCGATCATAATGAAACAATAAATCCTCATGAATTTTTGTCATTTTTCCATCTACAAAAACGGCATTCTCTGTCATGCCAGTTCCATCGGTCCATTTTCCACCTAAATTGAGGCCGATACGTCTACCTCGAACTCGCTGCGAAGCCATTCCCCAATTCCAAGTAGCCTCACGTGGCCAAATTCCTCGACCATAATCTAAAACCGCAAAGTTTTCCTCTGGAGAGAATGTAAAACGGCGAGTGCCGATTGTCACAACACCTGAAGTTGGAAGTATATGATGCTTGCCGGTAAATTGAAAGGTTTTACGGTTCCAAGGGATGACTACATTTAAGGTTTCATCTGTAGGTGGATGCTGAATGATAAGCTTTGCACGTAAAATATCTCCATCAAAGTTTGGGATTGAAACAGATAGATGTGTTTCATTTTGGATATAGGCCATATCAATCATCATTTCACTATTTTTGAATGTTACTGATTCTAATACTTGAGTAGGCATTTTTAGCTTTCCGCCCAATGGAATCGTTATTGTTTTTTCAAAGTAGCGCTGAGTTTCATATTCAAGGAAATAGACGAAGCAGACCGCCGCGTAGTCTAGATGACTGATTGTCGCAGAGAATAAGATTTCATCACCGTAGACACACCAATAATTCCATTTCTTTTTGCGCATGATATGGCCGCTTAAATTGCTGTTTATAAGAGGCTTTCGTGCAAATCCGATGGCAGCTGGATTTAAATTACCTTTTTTATCGCATAAAAGAGTGGTTTGTAAAATCTCCTTTTCAGCATGCTGCTTCACATTCAACATCCCTTCTGGTCATAAAATAAAAGTCTATACTTTGTTAACCCTATTGTAGCAAAAACTATCTTAAAATTGGAAAAGATAGTGTTAAATCAGACCTCTTTCATCAATTATGCTAATAAGGACCTAATTAATAGAAATACCTATGTTTACATATCATGAACATAAGGAGGGAAGGCGTGGCGAAAATGTATAACAGACAGGCTGCTGTACAGTACGCAAATTTGTGGTGGAATAGACGAAATCCGGCATTTCCAAACTTTACGGTTGATTGTACGAACTATATATCACAATGCTTACTTGCGGGTGGAGCGCCAATGCGCGGAGCACCGAGTAGGGATAGAGGCTGGTGGATTCAACAGGGCAATTGGAGCTTTAGCTGGTCTGTAGCACATTCCCTAAGATGGTATTTGGAAGGTTCAAAAACTGGACTGAAGGGGAGGCGGGTTCAATCCGCTGAAGAATTGGACATTGGTGATGTGATTTTTTATGATTTCCAAGGTGACGGAAGAATTGACCATTCTGTTATTGTGACAAGTATTCAGAATGGTGTCCCTTATGTGAATGCTCATACTTCAGATAGTATCAATCGACCGTATCTTTACGAGGATTCCACAGCTTATACACCAAGCATGACTTATTATTTCTACCATATTGATGATAGTTTTGCTTAAAAAGATAGCTGTTTTAAAGCTTATCATTTTGTGATAATGTGGAAGATAGAAGAGATTCATTATAATACGATGTAATGTTATAGAAGGAGATAGTATACTATGAGCGAACAATTTTTGTCTGTTAGGGATGCCATTATTCAGCGTCGTTCCATTAAAAAATTTAATGGGCAGCCAGTAGATCGTGAAGACCTATTGGAAGTTATCGATGATGCAGTATGGGCACCCAATCATGGAAATCGAGAGCCATGGCGTTTAGTTGTTGCATGTGGTAAGGAATTATTTGCGCTTCACGATTTATTGCGTGATTTAACGGTACCCAAATGGCAAGAGCTTTCTAATGAGGACTTAACAAAGCAAATGACAAAATTCACATTAGCAGGTGGTTATGCTTTTATCATCGTTCCAGAGGATGCTCGTCAAAAGGAGCGTTTAGAAGATTACGCTGCAGCGAGTATCTTTATTCAAAACATTCAATTGCTAGCATGGGATAGAGGGATTGGTTCTTGCTGGAAAACACCTGCTTTCTTAGATCAACCAAAATTCCGTGAGGCTTTAAAAGTGCAGCCTGGTGAACGTGTAATTGCAATGCTGCAAGTTGGCTATTTTGATGAAGTCCCAAAAGGAAAAGAACGAAAAAAATCAGAAGATATTGTAACGATTTTTGGTCAATAAAATCATAAAATCCCCTCGCGTATAGTGAAGAGGGGATTTTGATTTTCCAATAATTATTTTTGTAATGTAGCCACTTCAAATAAATAATCGCTTAAAACGCGCAGTCCTTTATCGAAGTTTTCTAAATGGAAGTGTTCATTTGGTGCATGGAAATTTTCACTAGATAAACCAAAGCCCATAAGTACGACTGGTAATTCTAAAATTTCATCAAAGGCAGCCACGATAGGGATTGATCCGCCGCCACGTGTATAAGCAGTTGGGACGTTATATACTTTTTCATATGATCGACCAGCAGCTTGGATGAATGGGTGATCAAATGGTGTTAAGAATGGACGCCCTTTATCGAATTCAGAGATTGACACTTCAACACCTATTGGCTTGTGTTTTTCAACATGCGACTTTAACAGTGCTACAATTTCTTCGGGTTCTTGATTTGGCACAAGACGGCAAGTGATTTTCGCACCAGCCTCAGCAGGAAGGACTGTTTTAATGCCTTCGCCTGAGAAACCACCAAATACACCATTTACCTCTAATGTCGGACGTGCCCAAGTACGCTCTAAATAGGAATAACCAGCCTCACCGAATAATTCCTTGACGCCAACCTCATCTTTCACTGACTCCTCATCAAAACCAAGCGCACGATAAGCTTCACGTTCCTTTTCAGTTAATGGTAATACTTTATCGTAAAAGCCTTCAACTTGAATTGTGCCATGCTCATCACGGAAGGATGCCAAAATTTCTGCTAATGCATGGATAGCATTTTGTACGCCTCCACCATAAAGACCAGAATGTAAATCACTTTTAGCTCCACGAACGTCAATTTGAATACCTGTTAAACCACGTAAACCATAGCATACTGCAGGCTTTCCAGGACCATATAGACCTGTATCTGAAATCAAAATTAAATCTGCGGTTAATTTCTCCTTATATTCTTCAACATAAGTAGGAAGGTTTGGACTGCCAATCTCTTCTTCGCCTTCATAAATGAATTTAACATTAACAGGTAAAGTCCCTGTAGTTGCAAATAATGCTTCAATCATTTTTAGGTGCATAAACACTTGACCTTTATCATCACTGGCACCGCGAGCAAATAATTTATTGTCGCGAATTGTAGGATCAAACGGCTCACTTTCCCATAAATTTAATGGATCTACAGGTTGTACATCATAATGACCATAAAACAGAATAGTCGGTTTGCCCTCAGCATGTAGCCAATCAGCGTAAACAACAGGGTGACCAGCAGTTTGAGTGATGGAGATATTTTCAAGATTTAGCTTTTCAAACGCATTAGAAAGCCATTGTGCGGCATTTTGAATATCACCTTTATGCTCAGATAAAGAGCTAATACTAGGAATACGTAAAAATTCCATTAATTCATTCAAATGCTCCTCACGATGTTCTGCGAAGTAAGTATCTAGTTGCTGTAAATTTGTCATCTAACATCCCTCTTTCTAATTATTTCGATAATAGAAATAGTATAGCATAATTTTCTTACAGGAATGGCAATATCGTAATAGTAAAGCGAGAAGAAGTAGAAGGCACATCAGGTTTTTGCAATAGCATTCACAGTATAGTGGCTGTTCTCAGAGAAGTATTCAGTCGGGGGTGTTTTTAATCCAACTTTATTAAAAGCTTTAGCGAGATATTTTATAATAAAGTAGAATGTTCTTCAGAGTAAACGCTGTAAGTTATTTAACCAAAAGGTAAACATAGTTTTACATTAATGATTAAATTTTTTACTAATATTAATTTCTTACAACTATTTGATTTTCTGAGAAAGGAGTGACTATATATGTCTAAAATGGTTAATATGCTTTCTATATTATGGCTCCTCAAAACGAGGAAACAATTGACTGCTAAGGAGCTAGCAGAGGAATTAGAAATCAGTATTCGTACGGTGTACCGCTATATTGATGCATTGTGCGCAAGTGGAGTACCAATCATTTCAGATGCAGGACATAATGGTGGGTACAGTTTATTGAATGAGTTTACAAAGGCACCTTTATTTTTTAACCTGGATGAGCAAAAAGCACTTGTTCATGCTGCAAAATTTGCAATAGATGCAGGGTATCCCTTTAGTGAAACGTTAGATGAAGCAATTTCTAAGTTAAAAATGTATACAAATGAGGAACAATTAAATCATATCAATCGGCATTTAAGAGGATTTGAAGTCATCCATCCTACTATTGAATCGTCTTTGAAATCCAATCTTCAAGATTTGGAAATGGCTGTTGCCGAAAGTTATAGATTAGCTATTGTTTATCATAAAGATAGGGGGATTGAGCCACAATCACGTCACATAGATCCTTATGGTCTTGTTTATTGGAAAGGTAAGTGGTACACAGTTGCTTATTGCCATCTGCGCGAAGAAATTCGAAGTTTTCGAATTGATCGTATTCAATCATTATCCAGAACAGATGAAAAATTTGATAGGCCCTTGGGGTTTTCAGCACGTACTTTCTTTTTAAAGGGTCTTTTACCTGATTCAAGTCAGCTTGAAAAACTCATTTCTGTCCGTATCAAAGGCAATGCGCATGTGCTTGATGATTTATGTCAGCATTGGTTATTTCATCATGCTTTAATAGAACGAAAAAACGACCAAGCTCTTTTTAAGGTTGATAAAGAGTCTATTCATTGCTTTGTACCTTACTTTCTACTTACCTATGGTAAATCTATTACTATTTTGGAGCCAACTTTATTGCAAGAAAAATTGGCAACAATCAGCTTTGAGTTATTCAATCATTATCAAAATACTTCACTTCACTGACCGTACTTGTCAGTGAATTTTTTTATAATGTACATGTTCATAATAAAATTTTAGGAGGAATAAAAATTATGAAGGATTTGAAATATCAATTTTATATTTCAGGTACACCAGAGGAAGTTTGGAAGGCACTTATCTCTCCTGAGGGTACAAAACAAATTTATTATGGGTCCGTCATTAAATCTACATTTCAAGTGGGCGATCTCTTGGAGTATGTCGGTCCTGGAGTAGATGGAGATGAAACCGTGCATGTTTACGGGAATGTATTGGAATATGAACCAAATCAGTTACTTCGATTTACTCACTATCCTGGAAAGTCATATATAGAAGATGATTATGCATTAGAGTCACGAATTTCCTATTTTTTAGAACCTATTGGCTCATGCACGAAATTGACACTCATTCATGACCAGTGGAAAGAAGGCGATTCCACTTATGAAAACAGCGACAAGGCTTGGTGGATGATATTAAGTAATACAAAGACTTTAGTAGAAACAGGAAGTACTCTAGAATTTGATGAGGGTTAATAATCCGTCACAAATGGGTTATTAGAAAGGGAGTAGTAGAGCGTAATTTCTTAACTAATTTGTATCTAAAGATTTATGTATCTCATTGATTGTGAAATAAACAATTTTAATTGTGTAAAAAACTTAACCATGGTCTATAATTTTTCACATATTAAGCTGTACAATTATCGGGTACGAAACTGTAGAGAATAATCCATTTTGACTAAACTTTCTTCAAAGTGGATTATTCTTATATTTCAATCTTTATTTTTATATAAATTACATTTCAGGTTCTTTCTCAGAAAGCTCATGAAGTAGCTTTTTAATATTTTCAATTAAAGGTGCTGGGGCTTTTTTTATTGATCCAGTATCGAAGGGTGGTTGTGGATCATATTCCAATATTAATTGAACCCCTTTACTAAGATCCTCTCCAAACTCCCAAGCAACTAATTGAAGAGCCATGTCAATACCTGAGGAGATTCCAGCCGCTGTTACTATTTTGTCTTGACGAACAACTCTTTCTTCTGTTGGAATTGCACCAAGCGATTGAAGAATGTCAAAAGAACCCCAGTGACTAGTTGCCACTACATCATTCAATAAACCAGCAGCACTTAAAATCAATGAACCATTGCATACAGATGTAGTCCATTTAGTAGTCTCGTGCATTTTACAAATCCAGTTTAATGTTTCTTCGTCATTCATTGGATTTTTGTAGTTAGGGGGACTACAACCAGGAACGACAAGAATATCAGCAGATGTAATTTCCGAAAAGCTATAATCTGCATGTAAATAACCCATTTTAGAATCCAGCTTTACAATTCCTTTTTCCTTAGCAACAAATTTCACATTACATTGCTGTGTAGCTGCAAATACCTCATAGGGACCAATTGCATCTAATGCTGTAATTCCATCATATAGCATGATTGTAACTTCCATCATCATCTCTCCTTAAAGATTATTTCAGACCGGACCGTCCGGTCTGAAATAATCTTATATGTTCTTACTAGTATTTTCAATCTAATAATTGTTACATTTTCGTGAAGAGGAAATAAAAAAAACAAGAGGAATTGAGTTTTAGACCTCTTGATTCTTAGCTGAGTAGTATTGTAGGAGTATTTTTATTTGTTGAATGCTATGGAGCATGTGCTCATTATTTAAGGATAAACGACTTGCCATAATAGCACCCTCTAAAGTAGAAAATAAAAAAGAGGCTATAGAATAGGAATCTATATCTTCGCTAAATTCCTGTGAGCAAATTCCTTCCTCAATAATAGAGTGTATAAAATGTAATGTTTCGTTATGGGCTTTTGCGGCTAACTCATGAAGTTCTTGGAAGCCGTCATCACTTTCGATAGCTGTATTAAGAAGGGGGCAACCACCATCTACTGGAGGATTGTGAACAGCATCTTGATAAATTTCAAACATGGCTATTAATTTATCTGTAGCTGAAGCTTTAAATTGCGTTGCTTCAAAATAATGCTTCCAAATGATTTCCATGGAATAAACAAAAGAAGCAATAGCAATTTCATTTTTGTTCTCAAAACGTCTATAAATGGCTCCCTTTGGTAATCCAGTTGCATTCATAATATCCTGTATAGAGGTTAGATTGTAGCCTTGTTTATTAAATAATTTAAATGAGGTTTGGATAATCAGATCACGAGTTATATCTTCTTTCATCATTTGTTGTCCTCCGATACACACTAATAATAAAACAGTATAGCATAATGTAATCGGAGAATCTGATACTTCAATATAATAGAAATAAAATAAGGCCTGATTCCTGATAAAATTCCAGAGTCAGACCTTATGTTCAATTAATGGCTGTATAGCCATCATCGACAAGCAAAGTTGTGCCATTTTAAAGTGCATCATCACTTGTTAAAAATAGGGCAGCTTTTGCTATTTCCTCTGGTGTTGAACATCTACTGCTGTAAGTAGGGGAGTGTCAATGTATCCAGAACAAACCGTTTTTCGTAGGATAGTTCATGTGCAGGAGCATCATCAGCCCGCATTTGCATACATAATATTGAGCTTAACGTATTTATTAACGGTTTCATTAATTATGTTTATAATATCTTCTTCTTTTGTTATCGAAAGTGTATCATAACCATTCTGATTTAATTCTTCTGAGATACTTTGTCCACAATTTGAGAAATCCGCGATGACAACTTTGGTCTCTTCTTCAACAAAAAGGCGAACAGTAACTTAACCAATACCACTTGCGCCACCGGTTATGATAGCTACTCTATCATTTAGTTTCATAGTTAATCCCATCCTTTATTCCGCATTAACGGGCTGTAAGACGCTCACCCCAAAATTCAGCGAGAGCAAAGAAGTTAGGTGGGAGATGAACAGTCCGTAAGAGCCCGATTGGTAAATACTAATAATCATTGGGGGACGGAGAAAATCCATAATGATTAAGTTTTACTTTATTTTGCTGTTGCTCTGCCATCAATGATAAATTCGGCAGCTTGCAGAACAGCATTTTGTTTTTGACTCCAAGAAGCCAATTTACTTAAAGAATTAAGGTATGGCAGTTTCTTTTTCCTTTAAAATAACAGAAAAATAAAAATATTGATTTACACGAATACTATTGAAACTAACATAAAAAATAGGGAAGCGAGGCATGATAAAACGGTTATTTAGGGATAAGAAATATAGTAGTAAAACAATTTTTACGAATATTACAAGTGATAGTATCTAAGCTTACATGATTGTAATGAAATTGAAAGCCAATACGATAGAGTGTAATACATTATTTTGCGAGAATGTGTATAGAAGAAAGAACAAGAAGCGGAGGAATACACAATGAATGAAAAATTAGAAGGCGTATATGAGGAATTTAATCGTTACATATACCATTTATGTTTAAAACTTACTCGCAATAATGTAGAAGCTGAGGATTTAATGCAAGAAGTTTGGGTAAAGGTTGTTCGCTATGAGGACAGCGTGGCCGAAGTGGAGCATATTAAAGCTTGGCTGACAACTATTACGATGAATACATTTAGAGATCGCTATCGCAAAAAAGTGAGACGTAGTAAATATATGATGAACCAACCTGAAACATTAGACGTTCCGATTTTAGATTTGGTTCCCAACAATGATATTTCAACTGAAGAAAAAATTGAAAAAGATATCGTTACAAAATTAGTACAGGATAAAATGGAGCAATTAGATGGCATCTATCGAAAAACGTTATGGTATTTCTACATAGACCAATATTCACTTGCTGAAATCTCTACGATTATGAAAGTTTCCATTGGAACTGTGAAATCTCGTTTATTCCGTGCAAAAGCTCGTTTAAAAGAAATGCTAATGTCTGATGTGTCAATTGTAGAAGCTGTGCTGCCAGCATAATAGTATGAATTGGCCGCCAAGCGTAATTACTTAGACGGAAGTATTCGAACGGCTAAATCAAAAAAGGATGCATTGCAAAATAATTTGCGATGCATCCTTTTTATATTGTATAAACTTGATAAAGGTCATTCCTATCGATTTGGATCAAACTCAAGTAAACATTTAGCAAAAATATCACGTAGTGTTTGAACCTCCTCAGCTGAGAGCATACCAAACATATTGTTGATAATTTCACTTACTTGCTGGCGAGATTCCTTTAAAATATTTTCGCCTTCTGTAGTGATCACTAATTGTGATGCTCGTCTATCTGTTGCGTGCTGTGTTTTTTCAATAAAGCCAGCATTTATTAGCTTACTTGTTAAAACAGTGACACCGCCTGTCGTCACTTTTAACCGATCAGCAATGGCAGAAGGGCGCTTTGGACCCTCCTGCGATAAATAGTCTAAAATTAAAATATGGGATTTTGAAAAGCCGAGTACATTATGATTATTCCACTCGTTCGCCCACTTACGCTCAATGGAAAATACAACTTCAAACAACGAGGTAATGGCTTTCTGTTTTTCTTGATCCATATAGGTCATCTCCAAAACTGTTTTAACTTTCTTGTGCCAATCTTGTCATCGCATTTAATTCGTAAGCACGTACTTTACGTGGAATAAAACGACGGATGTCCATTTCATTGTACCCAACTTGTATACGTTTTTCATCAATTATGATTGGGCTACGCAGCATTCTTGGATGAGCTTGGATAATAGCAAATAGCTCTTGAATTGAAAGTTGGTCAATATCAATATTTAAATTTTTAAAATCATTTGAGTTTGTTGCAATAATTTCGTCTGTTCCATCTTCTGTCATGCTTAAAATTTCTTTGAATTCTGCAAGTGTTAGTGGATGTGAAGTAATACGTTTTTCTTTATATTCAATATTGTGATCTTTTAACCATTTAAGTGCTTTTCTGGATGAAGAACAGCTCGCTTGTGAGTAAATTGTAACTGTCATTCTTCATTCCTCGCTTTCTTTTTTAGATTATATTTTATAAATATCTTATTAGTAAGTTAAATAGGTTATACATATATCTTACTAGTAAGCTATATATAAATCAATAGTTAATTAAAAATTTTTTCATAGAAAAATGCTATTTTTTCAACTACATTAAAGTATACGCAGAAGAGAACGAAAAGTTTCGTAAATTCAGCTTACAATGATGTAAGTTTATCCAATATTCATGTATGAAGAACATAGGATGTAGAGAGTAAATCTAATAGATGGAAAGAGAGTCTGATTTAAAGGAAGTGATATAGTAGTTATTCCACTGATTATATTATGATGAAACACTGGTGATTATGCATAAAAAATATCTATTTGGATTTTTTGGAGAATTGGACCGATTAGGAGAGCAGGGGAATGCTTGGATAGGGAAGGAGTCGCTCAGATAGTCGAAGAAAAAGCTCAGGTAGTCAGAGTAACCGCTCGGGTAGTTGAAGAAAGCGCTCAGGTAGTCAGAGTAACCGCTCGGATAGCTGAAGAAAGTGCTCAGATAGTCGAAGAAATAGCTCAGGTAAGTGGAAGAACTGCTCAAACAGCAGAAAGAATTGCTCAGGTAACTGTAGAAACTGCTCAAGTCGCTAAATAAATCGCTCAGGTTAGCCACAAAATTACTTCTCCATCAAAAAAAGGGCAGTCCCAAGTGATAGATACATCACACTAGAACTGTCCCGATTAAATTAGCTTTGTTGTCCTGAAGTAAACCAATCTTGGACGTTCCAAACTTTAGTTGCGAGACCTTCATAAAAATCAGGCTCATGGCTAACGAGTACGATTGTCCCTTTAAAGTCTTTCATAGCACGTTTTAATTCGTCTTTTGCATCAACATCTAAGTGGTTAGTTGGTTCGTCAAATACTAGCCAGTTTGCTTCCTCCATCATCAGCTTACATAAGCGCACCTTTGCTTGCTCACCGCCAGATAAAGAGTTAAGAGGGCGTGTAATATGCTCCGTTTTAAGTCCAGCACGTGCTAATGCTGCTCGAACTTGGGCTTGCTCCATTGAAGGGAAGGCATTCCAAACATCGTCGATTGGCGTAATTTTATCAGCCTTTACTTCCTGCTCAAAGTAAGACGGATAAAGGTAATCACCACGAACAACCTTTCCATCAAGTGGATTGATTTTACCAAGCATTGTTTTTAATAATGTAGATTTCCCTACACCATTCATTCCCACAAGCGCGATTTTTTCACCTCGCTCAATATTGAAAGTCAATGGAGGCAGTAATGGTTTTTCCTTGTCATAGCCAATAACTAAGTTTTCAGCCTCCACCACATAACGACTTGAAGAACGAGCTTCTTTAAAACCGAATTCAGGTTTTACAGCTGTTTCAGGACGGTCGATACGCTCTAAGCGGTCAAGCTGCTTGGCGCGGGATTTTGCACGACCAGTAGTTGAGTAGCGAGCTTTATTTTTCGCAATAAAATCTTCTTGTTTTTTAATGAATTCCTGTTGTTTTTCATAAGCATCGATATGCTGACGTTTATTGATTTCAGCAAGTTCTAAAAACTTTTCATATGTCGCAGTATAGCGAGTTAATTTAGAAAACTCTAGTTGGAAGATAACATCCACCGTTTCATTCATAAACTCTGTATCGTGCGAAATTAATAAGAAAGCGTGTGGATAATTCTTTAAATAGATTTTCAACCACGTAATATGCTCTTCATCAAGATAGTTGGTCGGCTCATCTAGTAATAATACTTTTGGTTTTTCAAGTAATAACTTTGCTAGTAAAACCTTTGTACGTTGACCACCAGAAAGAGCAGCGACGTCACGGTCCAAGCCGATTGCGTCAAGACCAAGACCACGTGCAACCTCATCAATTTTCATATCAAGCGTATAGAAATCACCTGCGTCAAGAGCATCCTGTACCTCAGCCATTTGCTCTAATAACACCTCTAATTCCTCAGGTGTTGCGTCAGCCATTTTTCCTGTAATGTCATTCAGTTCTTCTTCTTTTTTATATAAAGGAAGAAAGGCATCTCGTAATACATCACGCATAGTACGACCCGCTGTCAGTACAGTATGTTGATCTAAATAACCATAATGGGTTCCTGGTAGCCATTCAACTTTACCAGTATCGTGGATTGCTTGACCCGTAATGATGCCCATTAATGTTGACTTACCAACACCGTTTGCACCTACTAGACCAATATGATCCCCTTCTACTAAGCGAAAGGATACATCCTTAAAAAGAGTACGGTCACCAAATGAATGACCTAAATTTTCAACTGTTAATATTGCCATATATGTTCCTCCAACTATTTATCCTGTTTATATCTTAAAGTTCTGCTAATTGTTTATTTAACTCTGCTAGTTTTGCTTCCATATTCGCAAGGCGTTGCTCTGCTTTTGCCACCTGATCATTATGACCAGTGGATTCAAGTTTTTCAATATCACCTTGTAAATTTATATAATCCATTTTTAGCTCTTTAATTTGGTATTCAATGTCGCTTTTTGTTGGCATGATGATTGCTCCTTTTACATATTTGTATTGCGAATGCGTATAAAAGCGATGGAGGCTTTTCCCATCCCCCACCGCTTATTTGTTAAAATCAATCGGGTACATATCATGTTTGAAATCACAATATCAGTAGGTGAAATACATAAGTGAAAAATTCTAATATATTGTATCATATTCACCTTCAAAGTAGCACTAAGTTGAAGCGATATTATGTCGATCGTAAGCGAAATCTAATAGCATGGAATGCAGTGTTTCATTGTTACTGACAAGATTTAGCTGTTGTTGCTTTTTAACAGCTCTTTCACTTCGAGCCTCATGTAATAGGAACTCCATGACAGCATTTTGAATTTGTGATTGCTTCATTTTGCGGCCAAGACCAAGATGAATAAAGCCGTTCTGCTCTCGAGGAAATGCATGTAGAAGCTCGGCCTCTGTCTGTGCAAGCGTAATACAAGGAACGCCATATGAGGCGACTTTATAAGGTGTGTAATTGGCATTACAAATCATAACATCGGCCTTTGGTAGTAGTTTTAGGAGTGCATTTTTATCGCGAAGAATAGCTGTGTTGCGACGACTGAGCACCATCATTTGCAAATCCTCGATTGCATGTTGATAGCTATCATCAATCATCACGGTAATTTGTAGTGGAATTTGTAGCTGCGTTAAGTGTCGAAGAGTACGGTAGGTAAGGTTATGCTCGTCCCCATCCTCAAAAGCAACAACGATATGGGGTGGGTCTTCAGGTGTTTTACTTTCTGGTATATCTTTGAAGTTTTGATATACTTCAGGTACTGCGAAAACAAAGCTACCGCCTATATAATGTGATGGTAAGTAATCTTTCACTTCTTGATAAAGTGCTAGTAAAACACAGTCACAGGCTTGACCACCATCACCAAAATCGTCAAAGTGAAGTATAGTCTTGCAGAATGGACGTAAATTCTCTACTTGCCAGCTTTCAGAGTTACGACCATCCCTTACAATTAAATCAGGTTGTAGTTCCTTTATTTGCTTCGATAGTTCATCAAAATGGTCGAATAAAATTGGAGAAAGGTTTTCATGCATTAAAATTGGAATCCCATCATTTGAAGGGGTTTTTACAAATATCAAAACTTTTTCATTTGTAAATAGCTTGGCTAACGTTGCAACCCGTTCAAAAGGATACAGCCCTTTATCAATACAGCTTTCAATAATGAAAACAATCGTCTTTTTCAGTTCTGTTGCTTGAGTTTCGTTTTGCAAATGTATCCCATCCTTTCATCTGTCTATTTAAATTATGGTGAATAATGGGCAAGTATGTGTAAAAATTAGGATTAGATTATTTGGAATATAAAACACTTTTAGTCTGATAACCTTTGATAAAGCCTTTATCCTTAAAAAGTTAGTGATAAAAAACGCTTCTTTTACCGATAAATAAAGTAGATAGTTTAATAGTATTGTTTTGTTAGGTATACGAATGTGAAGGGGGTACATCCAATGGGAATGCGTGCAGCAATTGTTGTAGGGGCTACAGGTTTAACTGGTACCTCACTTGTGGAACAATTATGTGAAAATGATGAATATGTTTCAGTTTTGGTTATTGCTCGAAGAAAGCCCGTGTTTACACATCCAAAGCTTGAAGTGAAAATCCGTGATTTTGATACTTTAGAAGAAAAAGACATAGAATTTGCACATGAATTGTACTGTTGTTTAGGGACAACGATAAAAAAAGCGGGTTCTCGTGAAATGTTCGAAAAAGTTGATTTTGAATACCCATTAGCTATCGCCTCATTAGCAAAAAAACGTGGTATCCCTCATATGCTTGTAATTACAGCGATGGGGGCAAATGAGAGTTCTCCATTTTATTATAATCGTGTAAAGGGGAAGCTAGAGCATGATCTGATAGAGCTAGGCTTACAGAGACTTTCTATTATACGCCCATCATTATTAGTGGGTGATCGAGAGGAATTTCGTTTGGGTGAGAAGGCAGGAGAGAAAGTGTTAAAGGCAGCCAAACCTCTATTAGTGGGGCCGCTTAAACGTTCGAGGGCAATTGATGCCTCACAGGTTGCAAAAGCGATGATTGTTATTGCACTGCATGGGAAGAAGCAGCCCGTTGCAATTTATCAATCACAAGAGTTAGCGAAGTTAGATTTCCCTGAAATAAAGGAAGAGGATGTTTCGCGGGAGGATTTATTTAATTGGGAGAAGCACAAATTATCTTCTGCAATTGATGAGGGCGATAAAGTAAACCGAGAGGTCATTATAAATCGGGATAAATATAAAATTGAGGAAACCGTTGTAGATAAGGAAGTGAATTTTCATCAGCGGGAGGATGAATAAATACGCCTCATCAATAAAGTGAGGGTGATTGCGTTCCGCCTAAAGACTGAATTTCCGTTTTTCACTATTGCTCTGCTTTTCGTGTCTCTATTCATTTGTTACAATATTATTGTAGAAGATGACTGTGGAGGCAAAGTGAACATGAAAATTTTACTGGTTGATGGCACAATGTTTGGTCGTAAAACAGGTGCTATTTTAGAGCAAGTGGAACAGTATATTAAGGAATTAAATGCTAGTTTCAATTTAGAAATTATGCATTTTAGTCAATATAAGCATCAAATTGTTGACGGATCTCCGTTAAATGATGATATGAAGAACATGATTCAGAAATTTGAGGAAGCGGATGCATATATTATTGCCACTCCCATTTTCCAAGCATCGATTCCAGGAGTTTTGAAAAATGCCTTTGATTTCTTACATCCGAAAACAATGCGCTATAAACCAGTGTCAATCGTAGCAAATGGTGGTACCTATCAACACCATTTAGTAGTAGAAAATCAATTAAAGCCGATTTTAGACTACTTCCGTGCACTTGTTACACCTAACTATGTGTACACACATACATCTCATTTCGATGCAGACAATCATATTATAGATGAAGATGTTCATAATCGTTTACGTGAGTTGGCTCGTGTGTTTGTTCAGTATTGTGAAATGAGTAAAACATTGCCGAAGGAAACGATTGACCAACATTAAGATTAAAGCTGTATCTTCATCCAGCAAATGTTTTTTGTATCGAAAGCATAGCGGCAGATACAGAAGACTCCTACCTCTACAGGTGGTGAGATGAATGCGGATTGGTTCCTTTTCAGTGGGTGTCCAAACACCTACTGAAATAGCGGAACTCAGTCTAAGAACACCACGTCCTGTGGCAACGACTGAGTGACCAACATCATGTTGGCCTAAAGCCTCCGGCGGATGTCACGGATTTTAAAAGGTATGAATTGTGCGGGCACAATTCAAAATCTGGACGCATTGTTTATCTGTGCGAAAGCGAAGCGACAGCAACAATTACGCCAAGGCGAAATTGGTCCCTTGTATGGTGGAAGAAAATCACTATGCAGGGGATTTTTCTTTTTAAGTATCCTTTTTCATTGTGATAAAATAGGATTTTAGCGATCGGAAAGGAGGGCTGCTCATGCAGGACATCGCTTTACTAGAAAAGCAACGCTGTAATCTTATTTTGACCAATAAGGCCAAGGAAGCGGTAGAGGAATGCTCAGCAAATGAGCATGCCTTTTTTGCGTTACAAAAATCTTTCACTGTGTACATAGAAAAGCGTAAAGCTAAAACGATTGGCGAAACGTTTTTATCCGTTTATTTTAATGCTGAGCATAATGAAAAACTAAACGAAGTTCTAGCAAAAAAAACAGCTATTATGGATTGTGTGCTAAAGGTGGAGGGCCTATTAGCTACAAATATTCGTTTTGTTCATATGCATAGTCCGATTAATACCAATCGACGCTTACCAGCAGCATTACAATTTATCACAAAGCCTAATAATGGTGCGGGTATTCCTCTCGAGCTTCATACAAAGATTAGAGAGCTGCCGATAGCTGAGGAACGTACAGAATATGTGAAAAAGCGTATTTCGAGCTGGGAAGGCTATTTAAAAATTCAAGAACGTGATGCAACCATTGATGATATTCATACAGAATTTAAGCAAAGCTATTTTAATGAAGATTTTTCAAGGCTCACGATTGTTTGTCCATATATAAAATCTAAGGAATGGAAGAAGCTTGAAGGTTTAAGCGTTAGCATTCAAGGAGTTCGTGGTGAAGTTGGACAAGTATTAAAAACAAATGCAGGGAAACAGACAGTAGAAATTGACCTAAAGCCTTTTGTACAGGATTTGGCTCGTAAAGACCAGCTGCATTTACGTTCTAAACAAGCAAGCTTTAGTAATTTTGCTACATTGAGTCAGATTAGGCGTTTACGCAATGGTTTTACAAAGCTAGAGAAGGGTGAGGCTGTTAATCCTCATTTAGAAACAATCTTATTTGAAAGACGCCCTACTGTCCGAGCAGCAAAACTACGTGAGGATATCGATTTTCATAATCATTTAAATGAATATCAGCAGCAAGCCGTCTTAGGAGCATTATCTGTTGAAGATTTGTACGTAATTCAAGGACCTCCAGGAACGGGAAAGACTACTGTTATTTCAGAGATTTGTCAGCAAAATGTCAAGGCTGGATTAAAAACACTTGTTGCTTCTCAATCGAATTTAGCAGTTGATAATGCACTAGGTCGACTTCTCTCCAATCAGGAAATTCGAATTTTACGCTATGGTAGAACAGAGAGCATTGAAGAAGAAGGTAAAAAATTTATTGAGGAAAATGTTGCTCTTCACTGGCGTGAGCAAACTCTCGCAGCGATTAAAGAGGAAATTTCAGCCTTTACTGAGCGTGAACAAGATCTAAAGGCAGGCATAAACAAGGCTAACGAAGAGCAGACCAAACTTAAGGCATGGCTTGAGAACCTGACAAAAGAGATAGCGGCAAAAGAGCAGGCTGCTATAGATGAGCCCGTTTTACAGCAGGAGATTCAAGCTTTAAAAAAAGAATTAAAGGCTACAAAAGCTGAGCAGCAGGAGTGTGAGGCGCAAAAAGAGCATTACGAAAAACAACTGGCACAAATTGAACCTACTGTAAAATCGCTTGAACAGGTTCTTACTGAAAATCCATCAGCTGAGCAGCTGCAAAATGTGATTCAGGAGACGACTAAAAAGATTGAGCAACTAGAAGCTGCTGCCCAATATAAGGAGCTACAGGAGCAAAAGCAACAGTTAGCTTACCAGTTTAAAGATATTCAGGTGAAATATGAGGAAGAAAGCGATCGACTGCATTTAATGAAGGAAGCGCAAAATTATATTGGTAATTTACTTTCCTATGAGCGAATTCAGCGATTTTTTCAGCATTATCAAATAAAACCCTCCTATGTACTGTCACAGCAAATTGAACGGGTTCAGCATTTAGAGGATGCTAAAGATCTAAATGCATGGGCTACGATTAACACGCGACTACAAAACGCCATTGCGAAGCTTGAGTCATTGCTTGCAAACGATGCAAGAGAACGCGCACTTGCTAAAAGTAGAGTACAGCCTGTTCAGTCGTTTTCATTGCAAAATCTAACAGGTGTCTTTTTTCAGCTTAATCAAGCCTTTCAAGATGGGCAATCACCCTCAGCTGAGCAGCTTGAAAGCTATTTGCTGGGACTGTATATGCGTCGTGATTTTGTTTGGCAAAAAGGTGTTGCTCTAAAACAGCAACAGCAGCATAAGGATCAAGAATTTGAATTGCTGCGTAAAAATATTAGCTCTTTAATTCATCAAGAATGTGCCATTACGAGCTTTGACGTTCAAAGCTTACAGAGACAATTGCAGCCATTTATACAGCATACAGAACGACTTCAGCAGTTAGCTGATACATTCCAAATAGATGTTGAACCAGAGGAATCTGTTGAGCAGTTGAAAATGCTTGTATCGCAATCAAAATCTTCCCTTCAGGACGCACAAAAGCTGCTAGAAGCAGTTGAGAAGGCAAATGTACAGCTCATGCCAAAGAAAGCAGTTCTTCAAACTGCACAAACTAGCTTACAAGAAATTGAACAGCAGCTTTCACAAATAGACGGAAGCCTAAAGGAAATAAATATTGCTGGATTAAAGAAGGAAAAGCAACTCACAGCTTGCACTAAGCTTCTGCAATCAACACCAGAGCGCACGTATGAGGAAGTAGAAGAAGCGATTAAAACATCTCAAACAGCTTTAGAGGAAATGCAACGTAAGGAACAGCAACTACCTCTAAGGAAAAAATTACAGGAGCAATGGCGTGACAAGCTACAAAACGCTACTGAATATGATTTAGATGAGATTCGTAAATTATATGTACGTCATGCTAATGTTATTGGTACAACATGCGTTGCTTCGGCAAGTAAGGAGTTTATGGAAAACTATCCTACATTTGATGTAGTTATAATTGATGAAGTATCCAAAGCAACACCACCAGAACTCTTATTACCAATGCTAAAGGGGAAGAAGATTATCTTAGTGGGCGATCATCATCAGTTACCGCCATTACTTGGAGATGATACGTTAGAGGAAACCTTAAAGACGATGCTGGATGAAAATCCAAATTTTGAGGGAGCACATGAATTAAAGAACTTGCTACGTGAATCTTTATTTGAACGTTTATTTAATAATCTACCACACACAC
This sequence comes from Lysinibacillus sp. GW821-FHT14F06, assembly GCF_058803665.1. NCBI lineage: Bacteria > Bacillati > Bacillota > Bacilli > Caryophanales > Bacillaceae > Lysinibacillus > Lysinibacillus sp. GW821-FHT14F06. The sequence goes on along the minus strand of NZ_JBXAPF010000011.1, from coordinate 69,734 downwards.
ATAAGCAAATGCTTGCATTGCAGTACCGAATGCATGAAAAAATCATGCATAGTATTACACCATTTTATGCGAAGGAAGAGAATGGCTTACAATGTGGTTTACCAGATTCCGATGCTGCACGTGATCATTGCTTAGAAGGTCAGTTTGTGAACCGAGATGATCATTTGTTATGGATTGATATTCCTAGCGAAAAACCTTATCTGGAGGAGCAGGTAAAGGGCGGAACAAGTCGTTACAATGAGGGTGAATTACAAACTATTCGACGTATTTTAATAGATTTAAATGATGCTGTTATCGCAGCAAAGAAGGCTGGCCGAATGCCACAAGATGCACAAAAAAGCGTCGGCGTTATAAGCTTCTATGGTGAACAGGTAAAGAAAATAAATCGTCTTCTTCAGCAGGAATTACAGTTATCCCATCTGCAATTTAGAACAGGAACTGTCGATAAGTTCCAAGGGATGGAGATGGATGTCATATTAGTTAGTATGGTCCGTAACACCCCTAAAGGTGGAGATATTGGCTTTGCAAGAGATTATCGCCGCTTAAATGTCGCCTTATCTCGTGCTCGAGAGCTATTACTGCTTGTTGGAAGTGCTGATATGTTTGCAAAACGTGCCAAGCATCAGGATACACGGGAAATGTATAGTAATCTTTTAAATACAGTAAAATCTTATAATGGCTTGCGTAATCATGAAGGACAGGTGATGTAGATTTGTCAAAATTACAGCAACGCTTAATGCGCGAACTTCAACAAAATCGAACGATTAAAATTGTTAAAACGGATGAATGGTGTATTCCAATCCGCACGGTAGAAGTGACATATGAACCTGTACGGCGCTCAACAATGGATGTTTTAATGACGATGCTGTTAATTAGCATACAGGAAGCGAATTTTAGTAGTGCTCAAGAGCTGAGTGAGCTTTTACTGGTTGATCCATTATTTATAGAGGATTTGGTGTCATTAATGTCTAGAGTAAGTTTAATTGAGAAGCAGGAAGGCTTTTATCAATTAACTTCTAAAGGACAGCAGCAGTTGGAGCGTGGGATTTTTGAGGAGGAGCTAGAGCCAGAGACAGCTACTTTATATTATAGTCCATGTCATCTCGCATTTCTTGCAGTTGACGTGAATCATATGGAAGAATACGAAGAGCTACCAGAGCTATATCGCTATGTGGATAAAGAGGCAGAGCAGCAGGAGCGTTTTGAAGAAGCTACATTAATAGCTGCACTTCAACAAGAGGATGACAAAGAAGCTGGCATCTCTCAAAAAATAATCTCAAAAATTGTTCAAGCAGACGCGAAGCAAATTAATGATATTCTATGCCTTGAATTTGTTCTTTATGATAAAGAACAGGATATTCTGTTTGCGCGTGTTTGGAATACCTTATTACATCAATGGGATCAACACCTTGAACAACAGCTCACAGAAAAAGAACAGCTACAATGGCGTGAACAATATTTATAAGCCAAAAAACGAACGTGATTAGCGTTCGTTTTTTGGCTTTTAGCGAAAGTTGGGCGATAAATTAAAAAAATAGGGTGATAAATTAAAAAAATGTTTCGATAAATTGATGAGCCTGCATATATTACTACAAATAAAAGGAGGGGACAGATGTTTACGATTAGTTTATGTATGATTGTTAGAAACGAAGAATGTATTATTGAAAGATGCTTAGATTCTGTTCAGCATGTAGTGGATGAAATCAATATTATTGATACGGGATCGACTGATCGTACAAAAGATATCGTCCAAAACTATACCTCACGTATTTACGATTTTATATGGTGTGATGATTTTGCAAAGGCACGAAACTTTTCCTTTCAGCAGGCCACGAAAGATTATATTCTGTGGCTTGATGCAGACGATGTGATGACAAGTGAACATCAACAAAGGCTACTTCAGCTTAAACATTCTTTGTATCCTAATGTCGATGCTGTATCTATGCATTATGATATATCACTGGATGCTGATGGCTATGTAGAGTCACGTGAAAAAAGATATCGTCTTATAAAACGACTGTGTCATTTTCAGTGGCATGGTGCTGTCCACGAATATTTAGAAGTATCAGGCCAGCTTTATCATAGTGATATAGCGGTGACACATTTACCTTTAAAAAGAGATGCTCATCGTAATATTCGTATTTATGAGCGTTTAAGGAAAGATGGGCATTCATTTTCAGCTAGAGATACATTCCATTATGCTAATGAATTAAAAAATCATCAGCGTTTTTTAGAAGCTGTTAATAAATATCATGGCTTCCTAGATTCTGCAACAGGCTCTGCTGATGATAAAATTCAGGCTTGCTTAAATTTAGCGGATTGCTATCAGGAGTTGCATGATGATAAACTAGCGAATCAAGTTATTTTGCAATCATTATTGTATGATCGACCAAGACCAGAAACTTGCTGTCGAATGGGTCAATTTTTTATGGAGCAATTTAAAAATAAAGAGGCTATTTACTGGTACTCACAAGCCTTGCAGCAGCCTTCGGAACAGCTATTTAGTATTCATAAGCCTGCTTTTTCTACATGGCTTCCCCATTTACAGCTAAGCCTGTTGTACAATCGTTTGCGTCTCTATGAAAATTTACATCAACATAATGAGGCAGCTCGTCAATACAAGCCGAAGGACTCTCGTATAATCGACAATCGAAAATACTTACTAAAGCAGTTAAAAATATAATGAACTTAAGGGAAAGGAACATCAATAAAATGAACATAAATACCATGTCCAATTAACACTGCAATAAATACAACAACCGTCATAAAAATCACATTTCGAGGTCTAAAATTTCGTGCCTCCATCTCATTCATCTCCTTTTTAACTTGAAGAATATTCTGTCAATTCAACATATGTTTGAAGAGTTAGAGTATGCACTATTTTTTGATGGATAGAAAAGGAACACATTCATATGCCTGAATGTGTTCTTAAATCACAAAATATAAAGCTCTTGTGCTATATTAAACACAATGATTGACGAAAGGATGTTTACAATTTGGCTAAAAGTTTAGTACTAGCAGAAAAACCTTCAGTAGCACGCGATATTGCGAATGTATTGAAGTGTCATAAAAAGGGGAACGGATTTTTAGAGGGAGATAAATATATTGTAACTTGGGCACTTGGTCATTTAGTAACACTAGCAGATCCAGAAAGCTACGATGTGAAATATAAAACATGGAATTTGGAAGACTTACCAATGCTGCCAGAACGTCTTCGCTTAACAGTAATCAAGCAATCAGGAAAGCAATATAATGCCGTAAAATCACAATTAAATCGTGATGATGTAAAAGAAATTATTATTGCAACAGATGCTGGACGTGAAGGTGAATTAGTAGCCCGTTGGATTATTGCAAAAGCAAATGTGAAGAAGCCAATGAAACGACTATGGATTTCATCTGTGACAGATAAAGCCATTAAAGAGGGTTTTGCCAATTTAAAGCCGGGTAACAGCTACGATAATTTATATGCTGCTGCTGTTGCCCGTTCGGAAGCAGATTGGTACATTGGTTTAAATGCAACCCGTGCGTTAACTACAAGATTTAATGCACAATTGAACTGTGGTCGTGTGCAAACCCCAACTGTGGCAATTATTGCTGCGCGTGAAGATGAAATTAAAAACTTCAAACCACAAATCTATTATGGTATTGAAGCACAAACAGATTCCTTAAAGCTTACTTGGCAAGACGCAAACGGCAATTCGCGTAGCTTTAATAAAGAAAAAACGGACGGTATTGTCAAAGCATTAGGCAGTCAGGATGCAAAGATTGTTGCACTTGACCGCAAGCCTAAAAAATCATTCGCCCCAGGTCTTTATGATTTAACAGAATTACAGCGTGATGCCAATAAATTTTTTGGCTATTCAGCAAAAGAAACATTGAATATTATGCAAAAGCTCTATGAATCTCATAAGGTACTGACATATCCTCGTACAGATTCACGTTATTTATCATCTGATCTTGTAGGTACATTACCAGAACGTCTCAAAGCATGTGGTATTGGCGAATATCGTTCATTAACAAATAAAATCTTAACAAAGCCAATTAAAGCAAATAAATCGTTTGTAGATGATAGTAAAGTTTCTGACCATCATGCGATCATTCCAACTGAAGGCTATGTGAATATATCTGCATTCAATGATAAAGAACGTAAAATTTATGATTTAGTGGTAAAGAGATTTTTAGCTGTCTTATTCCCAGCACATGAATATGAGCAGTTAACAGTGCAAGCTCAAATCGGTAATGAGAAATTTATAGCTAGAGGAAAAACAGTCATAAATGCTGGTTGGAAAGAGGTTTATCAAAATCGCTTTGATGATGATGAATCCACTGATGATGTAAAGGAGCAGCTGCTTCCTCGTTTAGAGCAAGGACAAGTAATAAAAACAAAGCTAATTGTCCAAACATCAGGTCAAACTAAGCCACCTGCACGCTTTACAGAGGCAACATTACTATCAGCTATGGAAAATCCTGCGAAGTATATGGAAACCAATGATAAAAAGCTTGCAGATACGTTAAAATCGACAGGCGGACTTGGAACGGTTGCTACACGTGCAGATATAATTGACAAGCTTTTCAACTCTTTCTTAATTGAAAAACGTGGAGGTAAAGATATTTATATCACCTCTAAGGGACTTCAGCTCTTGGACCTAGTGCCAGAAGAATTACGTTCTCCTGCTACGACAGCAGAGTGGGAACAAAAGCTTGAGTTAATTGCAAAAGGGAAACTGAAAAAAGATGCGTTTATTCATGAAATGAAAGAACATACAAAAGAAATTGTAGCTGAAATAAAAGGCAGTGCTAAAAAATATAAGCACGATAATATTTCAACAAAATCCTGTCCTGATTGTGGAAAACCAATGCTTGAGGTTAATGGTAAAAAAGGCAAAATGCTTGTGTGCCAAGATCGAGAATGTGGCCACCGTAAAAATGTATCCCGTGTCACAAACGCACGATGCCCGCAATGTAAGAAAAAGCTAGAGCTTCGTGGTGAAGGTGATGGACAAATCTTTGTATGTAAATGTGGATATCGTGAAAAATTATCAGCATTTGAAGCCCGTCGTAAAAAAGAGGGTGGCGGTAAAGTCGATAAGCGTAGTGTGCAGAAATACTTGAAGCAGCAAGAAAAAGAGGCCGAGCCGATTAATAATGCATTTGCAGATTTGTTAAAGGGTTTAAAATTAGACGAATGAAATAACTCTAGAAAGTAGCAGTTTGTGTGAAACTGCTGCTTTTTTTTATTACCCTCACTTTAGGAAAAATGAGAGAGCAACATTTCAAATATTGTTCCATGATAAGATTCTGTCTGTATTAAGCGACCAGTAGAATGAAGCTGTTTAATACAAATGAAATTCTACTACTATTTTAAACAGGGAGATGGGCGTATGGGTAAACTAGTTGGCAAAATTGCTCTTGTGACTGGAGCGAGCCGAGGAATAGGACGTAGCATAGCATTACGTTTGGCTCAAGAGGGTGCATTTGTAGCAGTACATTATGGAAAAAGGCAAATGGAGGCGGAAGCAGTTGTTCATCAGATTGAGCAAGATGGTGGAAGGGCCTGTGTGATTGGTGCAGATTTGAGTACACTTGAGGGTATTCATGATTTATTTAAGAAGTTAGATAATCGTGTTTTAGAGCATACTGGTAGTATACAGATTGATATTCTAGTTAACAATGCTGGGATTGGGCAAATTGTCTCTTTAGAGGAGACAACAGAAGAATCCTTTGAAGAGGTTATGAAAATAAACGTCAAGGCACCACTATTTGTTACGAAGCAAGCTTTACCACGCTTAAAAGATGGAGGAAGTATTATTAATATCTCTTCCTTTGTAACGCGTGTAGCATCACCAAGTGTATTCGTCTACAGTATGTCAAAAGGAGCCATTGACACATTGACTTGTCTTTTAGCTAAGCAATTGGGGAGCCGTCATATTACCGTCAATGCCATTCAACCTGGAATTATTAACACAGAGATGAATGCTGAAACTTTGCAGCATCCTGATGGTCAAAAAAATGCAGCTGGACTTTCAATCTTTAAGAGATGGGGAGAGCCTGAAGATGTGGCAGATATTGCAGCATTTCTAGCATCCTCAGACAGCCGTTGGATAACTGGTCAGTTAATTGATGCTAGTGGTGGATCTCATTTATAAAATAAATATCTGTTGAAACAACCAGCCCTGTAAGTTCTTTACAGGGTTTTTTTTATTTATGCTTAAAATTAACTATATAAACAGAAATTTCAGAAAAAATATTGAATTACGAAAAAAACTGTGATAGTGTATGTTACATGTAAAATGAAGTTTAAACTTCAAAAATAAATAAAAAAAGGATGTACTTCTTTGATGGATGATCAAATAATTCAACAAGTCATTCAAGATAAATTTCAAGAGCTTTCTAAAAGCCAACAAAAAGTAGCATCTTTTATTCTGAAAAATATGCAGACAGTTGGTGTTCATTCGGCAGCATATGTTGGTGAAAAAGCAGGTGTCAGTGAAACAACGGTCATACGCTTTTGTTATGCGATAGGGCTTTCTGGTTATGCGCAGTTACAGCGAGAAATAACTATGCATTTATTCAATGAAGGGAAAACAAGTAGCTTGCAAAATTATTTGCATTCTAAGCAGGCACTTTTTGAAAATCCACGTTTTTATGAGAAAACAATGGAAAAGGATGCATCGCATATTTTACAGGTGGCAAAGGGTATAAATGAGGATGATTTTAATAAAGCTTCGAAGCTACTGCATACAAAGAAAAAAATCTATATTGCTGGTAATGGCTCCTCCTATTTAGCTGCACAATGGTTACATTTTACTTTAAATCTTTTGAGGCCTAATGTTGTGCTATTAAACTTCGAAACAAGTGAGGTTATTCGTGCTATACAAGATATTGATGAGGAAAGTGTTGTCATAATTTTATCTTTCCATCGTTATTTTAAAGAGCCGATTCAATTTGCAGCTGAGATACAAGAAAAAAATTGTGAGATTATTGGTATTACGGATGCTCAAATTGCACCCATTACACAATATTCAACGATTACTTTTGTTAACGAACAGCAAGAGATGTCAACAATTGATGCAATGCCTGCACTGATATCATTCTTGAATACATTAATTGCAGGGATGACGGCACATGATCATGACTATTATGAAAATCAGCGCGTAAAATATGATGATTTCCAAAATAGCTTTTTAGCAAATCGATGGAGTTGAATAACATGAATCCAGTTTTAGAAAATCTACAGCCGCGTTTGGCTGATATATTTACACATCTTCATGAGCATCCAGAAATAAGCTGGCAAGAGCATGAAACAACACAATATATTGCTGAAATATTAGGAGAGGCACAGATGGAGCCCCAATTGTTCGATGATATGACAGGACTTTATGTTGATATTGGGAAAGGGGAACCCAAAGTAGGCTTTCGTACGGACATAGATGCGCTTTGGCAGGAGGTGGATGGTGTCTTTAAGGCTAATCATTCTTGTGGACATGATGGTCATATGACAATGGCTATTGGGACAGCACTTCTTTTAAAGGATATGGAGCATTTACTTTCTGGGGCGGTTCGTATTTTATTTCAGCCTGCTGAAGAAAAAGCGCAGGGTGCTCGTGCATTAGTCGAGAAGGGTCTTATTGATAACCTAGAATATTTATTTGGTGTTCATGTTCGTCCGCTAAAAGAGCTAGTGGATGGGACATATGCACCTGCATTATATCATGGTGCTGCAAAACTCTTTACGGGAACAATTATCGGGGAGGAGGCGCATGGAGCACGACCAGAGCTAGGAATAAATGCTATTGAGGTTGGCGCAGCTATTGTCGAGGGTTTACAAAAAATTTGGACGGACCCCAATGTTTCAGCTTCTGTCAAAATGACTCAATTTAATGCAGGAGGCTCTTCCACAAATATTATTCCAGGAAAAGCAACCTTTAGCATCGATGCCCGAGCCCAAACGAATGAGGTAATGCAAGTTATTACAGAGGGAGTAGAAAGAGTAAGGACATCCGTGGAGGCAATGTATGGTGCAAAAATAAACATAAAGGTTGATGCACATATTGTTGCTGCATTAGTTCACGATGCGGCACTACAGCATATGAACGCCGCTATCATCGATGTGGTCGGCGAAAAAGCTTGTGCACCACCTGTTGTGACACCAGGAGGAGAAGATTTTCATTTTTATACGTTTGAAAGGCCTCATCTAAAAGCTACAATGCTTGGTTTAGGCTGTGGTGTAACACCAGGGCTTCATCATCCTAAAATGACCTTTAATCAAGATAGACTTCTTACTGGTGTAAATATTATTACAAGGGCCATTTTACGTGCGCTTTAGCAGATTTACTACCCAATAAATATGGGATACAAGAGAGAAAGAAGAGAGAGCCATGATTGATATAAAAGAAATAAAAACAATCGATCAATTGGAGAATGTTCAACAACTAGAATATGAGGTATGGGAGATGCCGCCCATACCCCTCCATCAAACTTTAACAGCAGTGAAGAATGGTGGAATTGTTGTTGGTGCTTATGATGGGGAGCAATTAGTTGGATTTAGCTATGGATTTTCAGGATTTCGAGAGGGAAAAAGCTTTTTATGCTCTCATATGTTGGGGATAAATAAAAATTATCGTTCACAGGGAATAGGTGAAAAATTAAAGCAGGCCCAGCGATTGATTGCGATAGAGCGTGGCTATGATTTAATGGTGTGGACCTTTGATCCTTTAGAAACGCGTAATGCCTATTTAAATCTTTCAAAATTAAAGGGTATTTGTTACACGTACATCGAAAATTGCTACGGTGAAATGCAGGATGGTTTAAATAAAGGGCTGCCCTCCGATCGTTTCGAGGTAAGCTGGCATATAATATCTGATTATGTGATGCAGGATATCGTAATTGAAGTGACAAATCCAGTCCCTGTGGCAAGCTGTAGCCTAAATGAGCAAGGCTTTCCTCGCTTGGAGATAACTGAAAATTTGAAATATAACGAAGACTTTTATGCGTTGCCTGTACCAAAGGATTTTCAGGCATTGAAAGTGCAAAATCCTGATTTAGCATTAGATTGGCGTTTTAAAACACGTCATATTTTACAGCAGCTATTTGCACATGAATATGCTGTTGTGAAATTACAGCAGCAAGAAAAATACAATGAATATTTGTTGGTTAAAAAAGCAGCTATACCGCTGGAAGGAGAACAATAAGATGAACATTACAGAAATTACAATTCGACAACTCAAAATGAAATTAAAAGCACCATTTACAACTAGCTTTGGTACATTTCATGATAAAGACTTTTTAGTGCTAGAGGCGAAAGATGAATCTGGAATCATTGGCTGGGGAGAATCTGTTGCCTTCCACTCTCCTTGGTACAATGAAGAAACGCTGCAAACAAACTGGCATATGTTAGAAGATTTCCTCGTACCTCTTCTAATGAATAAAGAGATTCAGCATCCAGATGAAGTAAATGAACTATTTAAACCTATCCGCAAAAATAATATGGCAAAATCAACGATTGAAGGGGCAATTTGGGATATTTATGCACAGCAGACGAAGCAATCATTGGCAGCAGCACTTGGAGGCAAAAAAGACAAAATTGAAGTAGGAATCAGTATTGGCATCCAGAATTCAATTGATGATTTAGTAGCGTTAGTGGATGGATATGTACGGGAAGGCTATAAGCGCATGAAAATTAAAATTAAGCCAGGTTGGGATGTAGAAGTTATGCGTACATTACGTGAAACGTTTCCTGATGTAGCGTTTATGGCAGATGCAAATTCAGCCTATAATCTTGAGGATGCTGCAACACTCAAGCAACTCGATGCATTTCATTTAACAATGATTGAACAGCCATTAGCATCAGATGACATTATCGATCATGCCACATTACAAAAATTAATCGATACACCCATTTGTTTGGATGAAAGTATTCATTCATTAGAGGATGCTCGTAAGGCTGTAGAATTGGGCAGTACAAAAATTATTAATATTAAAATTGGTCGTGTAGGTGGCTTGACAGAGGCAAAGAAAATTCACGATTATTGTGAGGCCAATAACATTCCAGTTTGGTGTGGAGGTATGTTAGAGTCTGGGATTGGTCGTGCTCACAACGTCGCATTAACAACACTATCCAATTTCGTTTTACCAGGTGATACAGCTGGCTCAAATCGATATTGGGAAAAAGACATCATTGATCCAGAAGTTATCGTGAAGGATGGTTATATTGAAGTACCACAGCAGCCAGGGATTGGCTATGAGATTAATAGAGAGACGATTGAATCATTTACAGTCACAAAAAAAACATATCAATAATTGGACAAGGATAATCTAGATTAGTAGGTGTGCTATGAAAAAGAGTTGGCAAATTGGAGGCGCATTTGTAGGATTAATCGTTGGAGCTGGCTTTGCTTCAGGTCAAGAAATTATGCAATATTTCACGAGCTTCGGCTTGTACGGTATTGTAGGAGGAATTGTTGCAACCGTGGCCTTTGCATTTCTGGGTATGAGCCTAGCCCAATTAGGGACTGACCTGCAAACGACATCTCATAAAGAGGTTATTTATCACATTGGCGGGCGTTACATTGGGGTTATTTTAGATATTGTTATTACATTTTTCTTATTTGGCGTTGCTGTCGTTATGTTTGCTGGATCAGGATCAACATTTCAGCAAATGTTTGGCATTAACCCAATGGTTGGAAGTATCTTTATGGTGCTTATTACGATTTTAACTCTACTGTTAAACGTTAAAAATATTATCAATATAATAGCTCTAGTGACACCATATTTAATGGGGATCATTTTTATTATATTAATTTACTCCATATTCACAATGGACTTAACGATTGCAGAGCAAAATGCTTTAGCAAAAGAGCAAACGTCTGCATCTTCAAATTGGCTAATGGGTGCTTTACTTTATGTATCGTATAATATTGCGGCTGGTGCAGCGATGCTAATTGTTATGGGAGGGACTGTAAAAGAACGCAAAGTTGCTGGTATAGGCGGTCTGCTAGGCGGACTAATGCTAGGTGCCTTAATAATATTAATTAATATTGCTATGTTCGTTAAAATGGATGTAGTAGGTGGGGTAGCAATGCCGACATTAGAGCTGGCCAAGCAAATTCATCCTGTAGTAGGGGTATTAATGTCCATGGCTTTATTAGGTATGATGTACAATACAGCTGTTGGTATGTTTTATGCATTTGCAGTGCGTTTCATAGCGCCTGAACATAAATATTTTAAACTAGGTATTGTGGTCATTGGATTACTAGGCTTTGCTGCAAGCTTAGTTGGGTTTACAACGTTGGTTGGTAAGGTATATTCTACAATGGGCTATTTAGGCTTTGCTCTAATTATAGCTGTTTTGGTGTCATGGCTGCGAAAACCGAAAGATTTATCGTGATTCAGTAGATGTTTTTGTACTGAATGCAAAGCGTCGTGTATAGAATACTTCCACCTCTATCAGAGATAAATCCGTTTTTTCCTATTCAGCGGGCGTACAAACGGATTTTAAAGAAGAACTTTTCGAGTAAGATCGAAAAAATCTAGACGCAATTACGCTGGGGTGTAATTAATAAAGTTGCTGTTTACTATTCCCTTTTGTCATTACACTGGCAATAGGGAAATTTTTTTATGAAAACAGTGATGAAAGCTAGAGAGCAATCATACAGTAAGTATGTATTTAATGATTTTTAATTTCTGCTTAATGTATCATAAATTCTCGTAATTTGAAATAAAATCTATATTGTTGCTAGACACCTTTTTTTATGAATGCTATATTAAAGTTGTCATAGTATTTTTATAATTAGGAAAAATACATTTAATCAAACAAATTTATTGAAGCAATGCTATTCTACGTTTTTTCTAATTATAAGGAGTAAGAGTAAAGAGCTAGATGAAGGATGATAGATGCCTATGGTAAAGAAAACGTTAAAACAAAGAATTGTAGACGCTTCAGTCGTGCTGTTTCAGCAAGATGGCTATCACAATGTAACTGTTGATCGCATTGTCGAATATATTGGGGCATCAAAGGGTGGATTTTATCATAATTTTAAATCGAAAGATGAATTGTTATATGAAATTCACGATGTATTTATTTCGTATGTTATTAAACAGTCACAGGATGCCTATGACAAGTACGATACACCGATTACACGCTTATGTGCAATGCTGCAAACACTGACACAAGTATTTGATATGTATCAAGCACATATTACTGTTTTTTATGAGGAAAGCCGTTCACTACCAGAGGAATATAGTGAAATTATTCATAAAAAAAGGGATCAGTATCGGGATATTTTACAAAAAGTTATAGGAGAGGGCCAACAAACTAAAGACTTTCGTACGGAATTGCCGTGTACAATTGTCACAATGGCCATTGTTGGCATGATTAACTGGACATATAAATGGTATAAACAAACAGGTCCATTAACAATGGAGGAGATTACAGAGGTCTTCACGGACATGGTATTGCGTGCGATTGTGACGGAACAAGCAATGGAGGAAGCAACTCAATTTATGGTAAAGGGGTAGCCAGTAATAACACTGGTTTTATTAATTGTTCAAACAAACCGACTAGTCGGTATTTATCTTCGTTCTGTAAAAGACTTTCGCCTCTGAAGGTGGAGAAATGAATAGGATGTGGTTTCTTTACAGTGGTTGTCCAGACATCTACTGAAATAGAGAACTCAGTCTAAGAACGCCACGTCCTGTGGTAATTTATCTGAGCGAAAGCAACACATGAACATGACTGAGTGACCAACATCACGTTGGCCTAATGCCTCTGGTGGATGTCACGGATTTTAAATTGTGTCTGTACAATTCAAAATCTGGACGTAATTACGCCAAGGCGAAATAGATTAGTGCAACTGTCATCTGAGCAAAATCTGCTATGGCAAATTAGAAATTAGGGGGACTAGGGATGAACTTTGAATTAACGAAAGAGCAAGAGATGATTCGAGACATGGTACGTGATTTTGCTGAAAAAGAAATTAAACCGTTTGCTCGTGAGGTTGATGAGACATCGACAATGAGAATAGAAAGTTTTAAAAAAATGGCGGAACTAGGCTTGTTGGGTATCCCATTTCCTGAAGAATACGGGGGTTCAGGCGGTGATACGGTGTCTTACGCTTTAGCAGTTGAAGAAATTGGTCGTGCGTGTGGTGGTACAGGATTAAGCTATGCCGCAGCAGTTAGCTTAGGTGCCTCACCCATTTATAATTTCGGTACAGAGGAGCAAAAGCAGGAGTGGCTTGTTCCGTTAGCGAAAGGCGAGACATTAGGATCATTCGGTTTAACAGAGCCTAATGCAGGTTCAGATGCTGGTGGGACGCGAACAACAGCTGTTATTGATGGTGATGATTACGTCATTAATGGGGAAAAATGCTGGATTACAAATGCAGGTTATGCACGTCAAATTATTGTGACGGCAGTGACAGGTAAGCGTGAAGATGGTAAAAAAATTATTTCTTCTATTATTGTTCCAACGAATACACCTGGAGTAACGATAAATTGCAATTACGACAAAATGGGTGTTCGTGGCTCCAATACATGTGAGATTGTCTTGCAGAATGTTCGTGTCCCAAGAGCTAATCTTTTAGGGGATGAAAAGCGTGGTTTTAGTCAGTTTTTAAATACGCTAGATGGTGGCCGGATTTCAATTGCGGCTTTGTCTGTAGGAATTGCACAGGCTGCGTATGAAAAGGCATTAAAATTTGCTAAAGAACGTGAGCAATTTGGTGCACCAATATCAAAGCTACAGGCTATTCAGTTTAAACTAGCTGATATGGCAATGGAAATAGAGCTTGCGCGTACATTGGTACATAAAGCGGCATGGCTTAAGGATCAAAAGAAACCATTTGGAAAGGAAGCAGCAATGGCAAAATTATTTGCTTCTGAAATGGGCTTCCGTACTTGTAATCAGGCAATTCAAATTCATGGCGGTTCCGGCTATATGAAAGAATACGACGTAGAGCGTCATCTGCGTGACATTAAGTTAATGGAAATCGGTGAGGGAACATCAGAAATTCAACGTCTCGTTATTTCTCGTCTAATTGGCTGTTAATCATAATCAATTATGCCTCGGCATAATTGCGTCCTGAATCGGCTTTGTTTTTGCACAAAGAACTCCTTTTCGATTCTGTGACATCCGCCGGAGGCTTTAACTTATTTCAGCAGATGTTGGAACACCTGCTGAAAAGTAACTTAAAACCGCATTCATCTCACCACCTATAGAGGTGGGAGACTTCTGTAGCTGAAAGAAGTTAAATAGCATAAAGGAGGATTTTCATGGCAGAACTTGTGTATCAAACTATTGGTCAATTGCTAGATGAACAATCTGAAAAGTATCCACAGCACGAAGCATTAGTATATGCAGATAGGGATTTACGAATGACCTATGATCAATTAAATCGTCAAAGTCGTTTAGTTGCAAGAGGGCTAATGGCACTCGGTATAGAAAAGGGCGAACATATCGCAGTATGGACAACGAATGTTCCAGAATGGGTGCAGTTACAATTTGGTACAGGAAAAATGGGCGCCCCGATTGTCACAGTGAATACAAATTACCGTGCAAGTGAGTTGGAATATTTATTAAAGCAATCCGATGCAAAAACAATTTTTTTAATTGAAAATTATCGCGACCATTCTTTTATCAATACACTACAAGAGTTATGTCCAGAGCTTGAGCATTGTGAACCGGGTAATTTACAAGCCAAGCGACTGCCTTTATTGAAAAATGTTATTTTAATCGGTGAGACGAGATATCCTGGAGTACTTAATTGGTCTGATGTTTTAGCTGCCGCTGAGCAAGTAACAGAGGAGCAATTAGATCAAAGACAGCAATCACTTCATTACGATGATGTCATTAATATTCAATATACTTCTGGTACAACAGGCTTTCCAAAGGGTGTAATGTTGACGCATTACAACCTAGTGAATAATGCTATAAATATTGCGGAATGCATGCGATTAACTTCTAAGGATCGTTTATGTATTCCTGTACCGTTCTTCCATTGCTTCGGATGTGTCATTGGGACATTAGCTATCACAACTAGTGGTGGGACGATGGTACCAGTACAGGAATTTTCACCTGCTGAGGTACTGGGTACAGTTGAGAAAGAAAAATGCACAGCGTTGCATGGTGTACCAACAATGTTTATTAGTGAGCTCAATTTACCGAATTTTGAGTCGTTTGATTTATCCACATTGCGAACGGGTGTCATGGCTGGCTCTAACTGTCCTATTGAGGTGATGAAGGCTGTTATCGAAAAGATGGGGATGAAGGATATTACCATTTGCTATGGGCAAACAGAATCATCTCCTGTGATTACACAAACAAGAACAGATGACCCACTAGCATTAAAGGTAGAAACAGTTGGTCGTGCATTGCCGAATCTAGAAGTTAAAATTGTCGTTCCTGGTACAGATGAAGTAGCTGCACCACTTGAGCAAGGGGAGCTTTGCACAAGAGGCTATCACGTGATGAAGGGTTATTATAAAAATCCAGAAGAAACGGATCTTGCCATCGATCAACAGGGCTGGCTGCATACGGGAGATTTAGCAACGATGGATGAAGCAGGCTACATTCGGGTAACAGGACGTTTAAAGGATATGATTATTCGTGGTGGCGAGAATTTATATCCGAGAGAAATTGAAGAGTTCTTATACAAACATCCAAAAATTTCTGATGTACAGGTTGCGGGCGTTCCTGATCCTGTTTATGGGGAGGAAGCGGCTGCCTGGATCATTCTGAGAGAAGGAGAACAAGCAACAGAAGAAGAGATTCGAGATTTTTGCAGAGATAAAATTTCTAGACATAAAATTCCGCGGCATATTTTCTTTATTGATCATTATCCGATGACTGCATCAGGAAAGGTTCAAAAGTATAAATTACGTGAGGATTTTGCTGCGACAGTAATGTAGGAAGGGGACGGTGATATGTTTAAGAAGGTTTTAATTGCCAACCGTGGGGAGATCGCTAGGCGGATTATAAGAACTTGTAAGCGGCTAAATATTCAAACAGTTGCGGTGTATTCAGAGGCAGATGCTGGTAGCCTGCATGTTAAAGATGCTGATGAAGCGTATTGTGTAGGAAAGCCGCCTGTTGCACAAAGCTATTTAAATATTGACCGCATTCTCGAAATTGCACAGGAAAGCAATGCAGATGCTGTTCATCCAGGCTATGGCTTATTATCAGAGAACGCTGATTTTGCGAAGCGTTGTACAGAGGCTGGCCTTACATTTATCGGACCAAGTGCCGATGTTATTGCCTCGATGGGAAGTAAATTAGAGGCACGAAAAACAATGAAGGCAGCGGGTGTACCAATTGTAGAAGGTGTAGAAACACCCGTAGCAAATGTAGAAGAGGCAATCGCAATTGCTGCCCGTCTTGGCTATCCTGTTATGTTAAAAGCTTCTGCTGGCGGTGGCGGTATCGGCATGCAGCTTGTTGAAAATTCAGGGGAGCTTGCAAAAGCATTTGAGGGAAATCAAAAGCGAGCACAGTCATTTTTCGGAGACGGGACAATGTATATGGAGCGATTTATTGCGAATCCGCATCATGTTGAGGTTCAAATAATTGCAGACCATCATGGCAATGTCGTACCACTCTTTGAACGTGAGTGTTCCATCCAGAGAAGAAATCAAAAAGTAGTGGAGGAGGCACCATCTCCCTTCATTTCATCTGAAACAAGAGAGCGCATGCTAGAAGCTTCCGTCAAGGCAGCGAAGCATATAGGGTATGTTAATGCTGGTACGATTGAATATTTAGTAGATGCAAATCAACAATTTTATTTTTTAGAGATGAATACACGTCTACAGGTAGAGCATCCCGTAACAGAGGAAATTACAAAGCTAGATCTGGTGGAGGAGCAATTAAAGATCGCAGCAAAACAGCCATTAACGTTTACACGAGAGAGTATTCGTAAAGAAGGACATGCAATTGAAGTGCGTATATATGCTGAAAATCCTACCACGTTTTTCCCTTCTCCAGGTATTATCACAGCGCTAGAGCTACCTAAGGGAGAAGGTATTCGACATGAATGTAGTGTAGAGGCAGATTCAACGGTTACACCTTTCTATGATCCAATGATAAGTAAGCTAATTGTGTGGGGAAATACTCGAGCAATTGCATGTGAAAGGCTTATTCAAGCACTTCAAGCTTATAAAGTAGAAGGAATTCAAACAAACATACCAATGCTCTTGAAGACAGTTACACATGAACAATTTTTAAAAGGTAATACAACGACTAAATTTGTGGATGAATATTATTTACCGCAATTAGCACAGTCAAAATAAGAAATAAATTATTCAAAGCATTCGCACTTTCTAATGCGTGCGAATGCCTTACTTAAAATTAGGAGTGATGAACAATGGCAACAGTAAAAGCAAGCATGGCAGGAACAGTATGGAAAATCGTGGTGGCAGAAGGAGAGAAAGTGACGGCAGGTCAAGATGTAGCGATTTTAGAGTCCATGAAAATGGAGATTCCTATTGCGGCAGAAGAGGATGGCGTGGTGACAAAGATCATTGCCAATGAAGGGGATTTCATTAATGTTGATGATGATATTTTAGAAATTGAATAAGAGGGAGGCTTCTTGATGCAACTACCAACACATGTAACGATAAAGGAAGTAGGTCCTCGTGATGGCTTGCAAAATGAGAAGACACATCTTTCAACTGCTGACAAGGTACAGCTAGTAAATTTACTTAGTCAAACAGGTTTGAACTATATAGAGGTTACATCCTTTGTGCATCCAAAATGGATACCGCAATTGGCAGATGCAGTAGAAGTGCTTCAGACCATTAAACGACAAAAAAGTATTACGTATGCAGCACTCGTACCGAATATCCGTGGATTAGAACGGGCATTGCAGGCAGAAGTAGATGAAGTGAGCGTTTTTATGTCAGCAAGTGAAAGCCATAATCAAAGCAATATTAATAAAACGATTCACGACACATTTCCAATATTAGAGGAAGTAGTTACAGGGGCCAAGGCAGCTCATAAAAATGTACGTGGATATATTTCAACAGTGATTGGCTGCCCTTATGAAGGTTACATACAACCGGAAAAGGTTTTGCGAGTAACTGAGAAATTATTAGAAATGGGTATCGATGAAATTTCACTTGGTGACACGATTGGCGTTGGTGTGCCGACTCAGGTAGAGAGTTTATTGAACGAATTGCTAAAAAGGTACCCAGTAGAGCATTTTGCTATGCATTTTCATGATACACGAGGTACTGCACTCGTTAATATCCTAAAATCCTTAGAAATGGGCATAACAAAATTTGATAGTGCACTTGGTGGGCTGGGGGGATGTCCATACGCCAAGGGAGCTTCAGGTAATGTAGCCACGGAAGATTTATTGTATTTATTGGATGGAATGGGTATTACAACAGGTATAGAGATGAATAAAGTGCTAGAGGCGGCACTTTTTATTGAAGAGAAACTTGGAAAGACGGTTGCATCTAAACAGATGGCAATTGTCCGTAATGAAAGGAGTGCGAATCAATAATGACGCAGCTCGTTCGTTTTGAAATAGTAGAGGGAAGCATTGGGCTTATAACACTAGCAAGGCCTGACGCTGCAAATGCGATGTCTGTCCAACTACTAAAAGAGTTAGGTGCAGCACTTGATCACATCAACGGAGATTCAGCAGTTCGAGTAGTGCTATTAACAGGTGCTGGGGAAAAGGCATTTTGCGCAGGTGCCGATTTAAAAGAGCGTAAGGGTATGTCTGATCAACAGGTTAGGCAGATTGTCCAGTTAATTGGTGCAACTGTAACGAAAGTAGAAGCACTTTCCCAACCTGTCATTGCTGTGTTAAATGGTGTAGCCTTTGGAGGTGGTCTAGAGTTAGCGTTAGCATGTGATTTACGTATTGCTGCTAAACATGTAAAAGTCGGACTTACTGAGACATCTCTTGGCATTATTCCAGGAGCAGGTGGTACGCAGCGTCTTCCACGTTTAATCGGCATAGGAAAAGCAAAGGAATTAATCTATACAGCGCGCCGATTAAGTGCTGAGGAAGCTAAGGACTATGGCATTGTGGAGTACGTTTACGAGGGCCATGAGGTACATGCTAAGGCAATACAGCTTGCACAAGAAATGGCTAAAAATGCTCCCCTCTCCTTAATTCAGGCAAAAATAGCGATGAATCAGGGGGTTGAGGTGGACTTAGCGAGTGGCTTAAAAATCGAATCGCTCGCATATAGTGCTCTGATCCCTACAGAAGATCGATTAGAGGGCTTGCTTGCTTTCCAAGAAAAACGTGCACCACAATACTCAGGGAAATAAAGTTTTCTTCTATATGAGTAGTGGAACTAACATCCTGTGAAATCACATGTGTAATCAATCAATACCCTGTTGTTACTGTTTTCGATGGATGGAACAGCATGTTGCATGGTGGATTGTAGGAGATAATTTATTTTTTGTAAGAAACCAAAAGGCCGTAAAGTGCCATGATTTTATGGCATAACTGATTGGGCAAAGGGAGGAATTAACATGAGCAATATTTCGACAGATAATTCAACTACACTAAAGGATAAAATTTTAGCAGGTGGTTTACCGAAATATCACGATAAAAATGCACAACAAGGAAAGCTCTTTGTAAGAGAACGACTGGAATTATTACTAGACGATGGATTACAATCAGAGGATGGTCTTTATGCGAACTGTTTAGCAGGTGATTTGCCAGCGGATGGTGTGGTAACAGGAATCGGTAAAATACATGGTCGCACTGTCTGTGTATTAGCAAATGATTCAACAATTAAGGCAGGCTCTTGGGGTAAACGTACAGTAGAAAAAATGATTCGTATTCAAGAAACAGCTGAAAAGTTAAACTGTCCATTACTTTATTTAGTTGATTCAGCAGGTGCTCGTATTACAGACCAATTAGAGATGTTCCCTGGACGAAGAGGTGCCGGGCGTATTTTCTATAATCAAGTAAAACTTTCTGGGAAAGTACCACAAATATGCCTATTGTTTGGACCATCTGCAGCAGGAGGCGCTTATATTCCTGCCTTTTGCGATATCGTTGTCATGGTAGAGGGCAATGCATCCATGTATTTAGGTTCTCCACGTATGGCAGAAATGGTTATTGGAGAAAAGGTAGACTTAGAAACAATGGGTGGTGCAAAAATGCACTGTTCGGTTTCTGGCTGTGGAGATGTACTCGTTAAAACAGAGCAGGAAGCCATTGCATATGCTAGAAAATATTTAGGCTATTTTCCAAATAACTATGCAGAACGTAGCAAGGTCGAAGAAGCAAAACCACCAGCATCATTTGATAAGTCCATTGAAGAATTAATTCCTGAAAATCAAAATGTTCCTTTCGATATGTATAAATTAATCGATCGGATTATTGATGAAGATTCATTTTGTGAAGTTAAAAAATTATTTGCTCCCGAACTAATAACGGGGCTTGGTCGTATTAAAGGACAATCGGTTGGCATTATTGCAAACCAGCCTCGTGTAAAAGGAGGCGTATTATTCCACGATTCGGCTGATAAAGCTGCAAAATTTATTTCCCTTTGTGATGCGTTCAATATACCGCTCCTTTTCCTTGCAGATGTACCAGGTTTTATGATTGGGACGCAGGTTGAGAAGGCTGGCATTATCCGCCATGGTGCAAAGATGATTTTTGCTATGAGTGAGGCAACAGTTCCTAAGCTAACTGTCATTGTTCGTAAGGCATATGGGGCAGGGTTGTATGCAATGGCAGGCCCAGCATTTGAGCCCGATTGCTGTATTGCATTAACGAACGCCCAAATAGCCGTAATGGGACCTGAGGCAGCAGTGAACGCTGTATATGCCAATAAAATTGCAGAGCTTCCGAAAGAGGAGCAAGCAAGCTTTATTGCAGAAAAACGTAAAGAATATCAGGAGGAAATTGATGTTTATCGTTTAGCATCAGAGCTAATCATTGACGATGTGATTGCCCCGAATGATTTAAGAACGGTACTTGAATCACGTTTAGAGCTTTATATGTCAAAATACTTATTATTCTCAGAACGTAAGCATGGAGTAAATCCAGTATAAGAGCATTGAATGTGCTTTTCTTAATGCTGGTATGTGCGGAAATCCTATAGTTAAATTAAAAGGCCGGCTCAATGGTACGAGTTGGCCTTTTGAATTGCTTGCATATAAATATTTATAAACCTAGCTTATTATACCTCTTGCATGGGGATGGGGGGCATATTAAAATATGGGAAGAATATAAGGAAGTAGGTCGTTTAGGCATGCAAAAAAATAACATTTCTAATATGCAAGGTGATGCCAAGCTTCCATTGCCTTATCGTTCGTTGATTGATACATATTATTTTCCCCTAAAAATAATAGGATGGATAATTTTTTGTATCTATTCATTTATTGCTTTTTATAAACTAGTCATTAATCGTCTAGTTGATGTCATCATAATTTTATGGAAGGACGAGTACACACTCGTTGAATTAGGTCTGTTTGATTATAGTAACTGGCGATTAACCACAAATTTTGTACCCTTTGAAACTATTCTGCGCTATATAAACTACTCTCAGTATTTTAATTTGGATATCATTATTATTAATTTACTCGGCAATTTATTAATATTTACACCTATGGGCTTTTTGTTGCCTTTGCTGTCCAAAAAGTTTCGTAAAGCTTGGACGGTGATTTGTGCGGGTTTTTTATCAAGCTTAGCAGTAGAAACGATACAATTTATTTTTACGGTTGGTTCAGCGGATATTGATGATTTGATTTTAAATACGCTTGGCGCATGGTTTGGTTATCTAGCCTATAAAAGTATCCTTATTAAACCTAAAAAAAAATGTTAGAAACAGTCTATGCCAAAAGACTGTTTTTTTGTATAGATTTAACACTATTTGGAAAGTGAAAAAAGTATTAAGTTTCGTAGAAAAGTTTTAATTAAAAGAAAATATAGGATTTTAAAAAGGTATTTATACCTATTTTAGGAATAAAAGATTATTTCTTTAGGAGGTTAGTAGTAATTTGTACTTGAATTTAATATAGAAAATTCCGATAATGAGTGTACAGAAACTGTTCAGGTGGTAGAGATATAGTTAATAGAGGATATTATCATATCTAATATTTAACTTGCATATTAAGTAAGAAAGCTGAGGTGATCATATGAAAATATCAAGTTTAATAGAACATGAAAGAATTTCGCCTTCTAATCGCAAGAAAGTATTACAGCGAAAAGAAGCAGGGGATGCTTATCGAAAAAATGCATTGTATTTTCAGCCAAAGAAAAATCCATTATTGCAAGAGCTTGAGAGTTTATTATTAGGGCAAAAGGATTTAGACCTCTACGAGCAACAAAAAGAGGAGTCGCAGGATGTCACGCCTCAACAACAAGCCATTTTTCAAGAGATGGAACAAACAAAAAAGAGTGTGCTGGTTCATGAACAAGCAAACAAGATGGGCAATAGTGAGGGTTTTGAATCAATTGCCTCTTCTCAACTATCGGATGATGAAGATGTAGTTGGTATGAATCCCGAAAATACGTTACAAATTTTACAACAAGTACGTAATGCGGCATTAACTCCAGCACAGCCTTCTTCTCAAGATTTACGTATTGCGGCCAGTGCAAATGCGCAAATTCAACAAATTCAGGCACAATTACAGGGTCAGGAATTCAATCAAAACGTAATAACTGATAACGAGCCTCCTTATTTAAATGAAGTCATTGAGGTCAAAGTGCCGGAGCGTTTTTCGAAGGAATTGATATTAGATCCATTTGCGGATACAATTTTCGGTAAGAGTTATGGGGAGGCATTCAAGGCAGGGATATTTAAACATGTTTCTGAAAAATATGCGACCCATATCCAAATGGCGAAGAATGGCTATCGACTAGGGAATGAAGCCACTTTCTCAATGATAGCTTAATGATGCAGATGGGAGTTTTAATATGACAAAGGCAAAGCATGCTAAGACGAATGCTATACGATTGTTGGAGCAACAAAAAATACAATTTGAAGTAATTGAATATGAGACTGGCGATGGCCAAGTAGATGGTATTTCGGTCGCTGAAAAAATTGGCCATCCAGCTTCTCGTGTTTTTAAAACATTAGTGGCAAAGGCAAGTACACAAAAGCTTTTTGTATTTGTTATTCCTGTTGCTCAAGAGCTTGATTTAAAAGCTGCTGCGAAAGTAGTAGGGGAGAAAAAAATTGAAATGCTCCCTGTCAAGGAGCTACTGAGCTATACGGGCTACGTCCGTGGTGGCTGCTCACCTGTGGGCATGAAGAAGCTTTATCCGACAGTCATTGACGCATCTGCACTAGAGCAAGGTGATATTATCGTTAGTGCCGGGAAAATTGGGATGCAAATCCATGTACAATTAGATGATTTAATTGCTGTCACAAAGGCAAAGCTGGAAGCGATTACAACTACCCATGAATGAAGGCTGGGTAGTTTTTTATTTGGATTTTTACTCGGATAACGAGGAAAACAGTTTAGGTAGGGAAGCAACATGTTCAGCTAGCGAAGAGAATCGCTCAAATAGAGAGGAAATCCGCTCAGTTAGCTAAGAGGACTGCTCAGGTAGAGAAGAATTCCGCTCGGTCAGTGAAGAGATCTACTCAGGTAGGGGAACAATTCGCTCGACTGACCAAGAGACCCGCTCAGGTGGAGAAGCAATCCGCTCAGCTAGCAAGGAAAACCGCTCGGTCAGCGAGTAGAACTGCTCAGGAAGCCAAAAAATTCGCTAGGCTAATGAAGAGACCGCTTAGGTGAAGAAGCAATCCGCTTGGCTTGCGAGGAGAACCGCTCAGTTGAAGAAGAAATCTGCTCGGTTAGCAAGGAAACCGCTCAGAAAGAGAAGCAATCTGCTCGGATAGCAAGGAGAGCCGCTCAGGTAGAGATGAAAATCGCTCGGCTAACGAAGAGAACTGCTCAGGTATATAAACAAATCGC
Organism: Lysinibacillus sp. GW821-FHT14F06; assembly: GCF_058803665.1. Lineage (NCBI taxonomy): Bacteria > Bacillati > Bacillota > Bacilli > Caryophanales > Bacillaceae > Lysinibacillus > Lysinibacillus sp. GW821-FHT14F06. Next base: position 45,838 of record NZ_JBXAPF010000011.1, on the reverse strand, counting down.
TCGGTCAGCAAAGGAAACCGCTCAGGAAGCTAAAGAATTCGCTCGGCCAGCAAGGAGAACCACTCAGGTAACCAAAACTTTTTTATAAGAAAAGGCAAGACACATCCCCTCGTTTTAGCTAGAAACTATGGTACAGTTAGAGCAATATCATACATAGAGAGAGGGATATGAAATGCGAAAAATTATGGGGTGGCGTTGGGCGTTTTTTATAGGTGGCTTAATCATTATGTCCCTTGGAATTACTATGTCTATTAAGGGCAAGATTGTAGGAACCAGCCCTTGGGACGTATTGCATGTGGGTTTATTCCAAAACTTTGGTTTATCGATTGGGACGTGGTCTATTTTAACAGGGCTTTTTATTGTTGTTTCCACCTCAATTGTTTTACGACAATGGCCAAAGATAGGAACTTGGCTCAATATGCTACTAATCGGATCATTTATAGATGTTTTTAATTGGCTATTGCCAACAACGAATATATATGGCTTACAGGTTACTTATTTTGTGATAGGTTTATTTGTTTTAAGTTTTGGCTGTGGCATGTACATTGCACCCAATATGGGAGCGGGTCCACGTGATACATTGATGATGATTCTGGTTGAGAAATTTGGTGGGACAATTAAAACGGCGAGAATGGGCATTGAGGTGCTAGTAACAATTTTCGGCTGGTTGCTAGGAGGTCCTGTCGGTGTTGGGACAGTGGTCATTGCTTTAACATCGGGCTATATTGTGCAATACTCATTACCTTATTGCCAGAAGATCTTAATGAAGTGTATTGGCAATGTAGAGGATATGAAGCCGTTCTATTAAATAGGAAGCTACTTTTACCTTAAAGGATAGAAGTAGCTTCTCATTTTTTTTGCTGTTGTTTCATATAATGCAGGGCATAAGATAAAGGAGGAGCGGTATTGAACGGAAATGTGACCTATTATTTTGGACACGCATTGACAGGGCAAGGAATTAAGCAATTATATAAGGAAATGATGGATGAGGCGGAATTGGTTTATCTTTTGCAAGGTGCTCCAACGATGAAGGGGTCGGAGCTTTTAAAAGAGCTTGGTTATTTTTACGTTAAGCAGGGCTTTGCGGTAGAGTGGTTTAAACACGCGCTGTTAGAGGATGTTGTGGAGGCAGTATTTGTTAGAGGATGTAATCGGCTCTATATTTGGTCTTCTGAATGGGGGATTGAACCGACTTTCCTTGGAACAAAGCATCGTGTGCTATCATTTTATGATTGTTTAGAGGACCTCCAGCTCGAGAAAGTTGGCGAACAGCTTGCTGGGTCAATGAAGGAACGAGAGTTATGGCGTGATAAATGTATCGCTATGCTAAGTAAAGCTATTAAGATTCATGATGATTGGGAGATTGTGACACAGAGCTGTATGAATTGGCAAGCATTAAATGATCAAGTGGAAATGTTAAAAACAAACGTGTTTCAATCCATCGTTTTAAATAAATCTGGCATTCGCACACACCGCTTACTGGGAACATTAACACCAAGAGGCGCTGAAAATACAGTAGAGAGTATTACCAAAAATTTAGCTCGTCGATTAATGATAAAAGGTAAGCCGGGAACAGGTAAATCCTCCTTAATGAAGGACTTAGCAGACGAAGCCAATAAGAGAGGGCTAGATGCACAAATTATTTGGTGTGGTTTGGATGCAGGCTCTGTTGATATGGTCATTATCCCAGAATTAAATTTCTGCATATTTGATAGTACAGAGCCACATGTTTTTGATCCACAGGATGGCAGACTGGGGGATGAAATATTTGATATAGGAAAACATTGTGCATTATCCCAGGATGCAGAAGCTCTAATCGAAGATATCCGGGCAAAGTATAAAGAGGCCATGCAGGATGCGATGGGCTACTCCAAACGATATGCGGAAGCAGAGTATACAGTACGTCGATTATTAGACCATTGTCTATCTGCTTCACTTTGGCGAGAAAAAACTGCTCCACTTTTCGAAAGATTAACAAAGTAATTTTTCAAATGGCATGCTTGTGCTACACTAGGAGCTAGAACAGTTTTCCTAGGAAAGGATGATACGCTTGTCAAAAGTATTAAATGCATTTTTAGATGAAAACCTACAAGACTTAAGAGACCAAGGCTTATACAACGAGATTGATCCAGTAGAGGGAGCTAATGGACCTGTTATTCAGGTGCGTGGCAAAGAACTTATTAACTTATCCTCAAACAACTACCTTGGCTTAGCAACAAATGAAGAATTGAAGCGTATTGCCAAAGAGACTATTGATAAATATGGTGTTGGAGCAGGTGCTGTTCGTACTATAAATGGTACGCTTGATTTACATGTTAAATTGGAGGAAAAGCTTGCAGAATTTAAAGGAACTGAAGCAGCTATTTCCTATCAATCAGGCTTTAACTGTAATATGGCAGCGATTTCAGCTGTAATGGATAAAAATGATGCGATTCTTTCGGATCAATTGAATCATGCTTCTATTATTGATGGTTGTCGTTTATCAAAGGCGAAAATCATTGCGTTTAATCACTCTGATATGGATGATTTACGTGCGAAGGCAAAAGCTGCGAAAGAATCTGGATTATACAATAAAGTTATGGTCATTACTGATGGTGTTTTCTCCATGGATGGTGATATTGCTAAATTACCGGAAATTGTTGAGATTGCAAAGGAATTTGATTTAATTACGTATGTGGATGATGCTCATGGTTCAGGTGTAACAGGTAAAGGAAAGGGTACAGTGAAGCATTTCGGTTTAGAAAAAGAAATCGACTTCCAAATTGGTACACTTTCTAAAGCAATTGGCGTTGTTGGTGGATATGTCGCTGGTAAGAAAAATTTAATTGACTGGCTAAAGGTACGCTCACGTCCATTTTTATTCTCAACAGCATTACCTCCTGGAGATGTTGCAGCAATTACGGCTGCAGTTCAAATGTTAATCGACTCCACTGAGCTTCATGATAAACTTTGGGAAAATGGCGATTATTTAAAAGCAGGACTGGCTAAGTTAGGCTTTAATATTGGTGAATCCGAAACACCAATAACGCCATGTATTATTGGTGATGAAAAGCTCACGCAGGAGTTCTCTCGACGCTTATTTGAAGAGGGAGTTTATGCGAAATCAATCGTTTTCCCGACGGTTGCAAAGGGCACAGGTCGTGTTCGTAATATGCCTACTGCGGCTCATACAAAAGAAATGCTAGATGATGCACTTGCAATTTATGAAAAAGTAGGTCGCGAACTAGGCGTTATTCAATAAAAAGGGTTGCCTCTTCGTGAGGTACCCTTTTTTATGTTTAGATGGATAAAACACTCAAAGTGACAGATAGCTAGATTGAATCAACATATTAGAACGCTCGAAATGGATGAAATAGGTTAAAAAAGCTCTATTTTGAATGAATGATATTTGAGGCTTTTAGCTGTTTGATATGTTCATCTGTCATATGCAATGATTTTAAAATTTCCTCATTATGTTGCCCTAATGTTGGAGCGGCTTTTATTAGCTGTCCAGGGGTTTGAGAAAATTTCGCTGGGAATCCCAGTGTACGCATTGGCCCAGCCGTTGGATGCTCATAAGATAGGACCATACCGCGCTCCAAAATATGAGGATCATTCAATGTTTGATCGTAGGAATAGATTGGGCTAGATGGTACACCATATTCATCTAAAAGCTGAAGCCAATATGCAGCTTTATGTTTGACCAATTCACTTTCGATTTCTTCCTCCAATGCTTTAACATTTTGAGCTCGTAAGTAGTTTGACGCGAACAGTGGATTACTCAGCCAATCTGGTCGATTGACGACTTTCGTAGTGAAAATCTCCCATAGCTTTTGATTGCCTGCACCCACTAAAATATAATCATCCTGTGTTTTAAAACTCTGATAAGGTGCGGAGACACGATGCGCAGTACCTGTTCGCTCGGGTAGCTGGCCTTGCCCAAAGTACGCTGCAGCCTCCCAAACCGTCCATGCCAATCCAGATTCTACTAAGGAAACATCAATATATTGCCCTTCACCGCTACGTAGCTTGTAAATATAGGCCATTAAAATAGACTGTAATGCTGTTTGAGCAGCTGCAATATCATTTACAGCAAAGCCAACCTTTACTGGTTTGCCATCTGCTTCACCAGTCATATGCATTAAGCCACTAAGTCCTTGCGCCATAATATCGTAGCCGCCTTTTTGACTGTAAGGACCTGTTTGACCATAACCTGAAATAGAGCAATAAATGAGACCAGGATTAATTTCTTTTAATGTTGCATAATCAATTCCTAATTTTTTAGTGACGCCAGGCCGATAATTTTCCACAAGCACATCTACTGATTGTATAAGCTCCTTAAATAGCTCTAATCCCTCAGATGTTTTTAAATTTAAACAAACACCTTTTTTATTACGATTAACCATCATGTACATATGGCTTTCTTCATTAATAAATGGACCCATTGTACGTGTGTCATCTCCATTGGGATACTTCTCAATTTTAATGACCTCAGCCCCCATATCTGCTAATACCATTGTGCAGTATGGACCAGCAAGCACCTGCGATAGATCAACAACTTTTAAGCCTTGTAATGCTTGATTCATTTTTCATCGACTCCATCTTTTTTCACTAAAGTAATATTTCGTAGTGCTGGAATGGAGGTTACTCCTGCTAATGCAATGGAAACTTTCAATTCATCGTATAGATTTGTCATGACTTTTTCGACTCCTTGCTGTCCATCTAACGCTAGTCCATAGACAAAAGGACGACCAATTGCTACTGCATCTGCTCCTAAAGCAAGTGCTTTGAGGGCATCCATGCCACGATACACGCCACTATCTAAAATAATAGGAATTTGTCCATTTACTGCTTTTACAATTGCAGGAAGCGCATCAAGTGATCCTACTACGCCATCCAACTGGCGACCTCCATGATTTGAAACGATAATACCATCAATACCATTTTCTATAGCTAATTTTGCGTCTTCAGGATGTAGAATACCTTTTAATAGAATAGGAAGATTAGATCGACGCTTTAATTCACGTACATTTTCCCAACTTAAGGTAGGATGGAAAACATTTTGCAACACACCTTGTACGTAGGATTCAAACGATTCATCCGGCAGAGAAGCCATAAACACGGGATCATTGATATAGTTACCTCTTGCATAGCCTAGCTTTAAAGGCGAAAATTGGTTGCGTACATCCTCTTCACGCCAGCCAAGCATAACTGTATCGACTGTGAGGACGATTGCTTCAAAGCCAGCAGACTCTGCTCGAGTGGCCATACTATAAGCAATTTCCTCATTAGTAGACCAATATAACTGAAACCATTTTGTAGCAGTAGGGGCAGCTTGTGAAACATCCTCAAGTGCATAGCTAGAAACCGTACTTTGTATATAGGGTATTTTTAATTGTTGAGCAGCGCGAACAACCGCAAGCTCTCCATCATCATGCGCCATCTTATTCATACCAACTGGGGCAAATAACAATGGCGTTGGATATGTTTTTCCGAAAAGCTCAATTGAAGTATTAATACTTGAAACATCATTTAAAAAGCGGGGCACAATGGAGTATTTTTCAAAAGCTGCACGATTATTGCGCAATGTTTGTTCGCCACCAGCACCTGAGCGTATGTATCCAAAAGGTCCAGCTTCCATTTTTTCCGCTACAGCCTTCTCTAAATCATCAAAACAAATGGGGAAGGGAGCTTGGGCAGTTATATTTTTTAATAGAAGGTCTCCATTAGTTGTTTTTGTCATCGTTACTACCTCACTTATTTATTAAAAATAGGCTTTCTTTTATTTAAAAATGCCTGTATACCTTCGTTATAATCCTCTGCACTAAAGGAGTTGAGAATGATTTGAGCTAGCACATCATTTTCTTCATTTTCACCATCTACAATAGCTTGGATAATTTTTTTAATGCCTGCATTGGCCACAGATGATTTACTTAAGAGTTGCTCAGCGAATTGCTGTGTGGCATTTTCAATATTCTCTGGCTCATGTAGGGCGGTAATCAAGCCAATGCTTTTTCCTTCTTCAGCTGTAAAAATATTTGCTGTGTATAAAATTTCTTTTGCCTTAGCAACTCCAACAATATTGATAAGACGTTTTGTACTTTCAAGATTATAGACAATGCCAATGTTTGCGGCAGTGATGCCTAGTTTACTTTTAGGTGTAGCAATTCTAAAATCACAGGCATTTGCTAACTCTAAGCCGCCACCAATCGCTAAGCCCTGTATCATAGCTATGGTTGGGTGCGGAAATTTATAGAGTGCATCAATTGCCCTTAATGCTAAATCATTGTATGCCTTCGCATTGTCAGCTGCATAACGAATATCTAAAAACTCACTAATATCTGCCCCTGAAGAAAAGGCTACTTCATTCACGCCGCGGACAATTAAAAGTTTAATAGAAGGGTCAGAGCTTAAATGACTAAGCTCATCCAAAATAGCCTGAAACATTTCCCTTGATAAAGAGTTACGTTTCTCAGGACGATTAATTACTAAAGTTGCTATATAACCATTTTTCTCTATATAAATTTCCTTTGTCACAGTGCTCCTCCTTAATCCTTCTTAAGTTTTGCTGCAAATCGATTGCCAATAGATTGAATACTCTGAACAAGGATGATTAAAATAAAGACGGTCGCATACATAACATCGACCTCATAGCGTAAATGACCATAACGGTAAGCAAGATCACCTAAACCACCCGCACCAACCATACCTGCCATTGCCGTTGCTCCAATAAGACCAATTGTGGCAATGGTTAAGCCTAAAATAATAGAAGGGCGAGCCTCGCGTAATAAAACATTCCAGATGATATGACGACGTTTAATGCCCATTGCTGTATAAGCCTCTACAACACCTGGGTCCACTTCTAAAAGTGCTGTCTCCATCAGTCGTGCGATATAAGGTGCCGTATAAACAACAAGTGGTACAATCACACCTTTCACACCAATAGTTGTCCCAACAATTAGTTTTGTAAACGGTAAAATAAAGAAGAGTAAAATGATAAATGGAACAGAGCGAATTATATTAATGAATAAATTGAAAAATTGATAAAGAAATTTATTTTCGAAAGATTGACCAGGACGTGTTAAAACAATTAAAAGTCCTAATGGAATTCCAATGACTATGGAAAAGAATAAAGAAATTCCGACCATTTGGAAGGTTTCGATAATTGATTTCCCAATAACATCTGACCAATCTGTAAAGAAGCTTTGAATACTATCCATTTTGGTCGCCTCCTAATTCTTCTACGGCTACGCCATTTTCTGTGAAATACGTTAATGCCTTTTGTACAATATGCGTTTCACCATTTAAATGAACGACGATATTTCCGACGATGCCATTTTTTAATTCAATAATATTGGCAGTTAAAATATTTGGCTGAACATCGTAAACTTTGCTGACCTCTGCCAATAACGGTTTTCCAGTACTTTCGCCGAGAAATGTTAGACGAATAACACTCCCTGAAACATTGAGCTGCTGAATAAGGGAAAGAGATAGATTGCGCTGTGAAATCGTGCTCAAGAACTTTCTCGTTGTTGGATGCTGTGGCTTCGCAAAAAGATCAATAGCTGAACCATATTCCACAACTTTCCCTGCTTCAAGAACAGATACGTCATCGCAGATTTTTTGTATGACATTCATTTCATGCGTAATAAGTAATATAGTAATGCCCAGCTCACGATTAATTTTCAATAGTAGTTCAAGAATGGCTTCTGTTGTTTCTGGATCAAGTGCACTAGTCGCTTCATCACTTAGTAAGATTTCAGGTTCTTGTGCCAACGCACGTGCAATAGCAACACGTTGTTTTTGACCACCTGAAAGCTGACTTGGAAAGCTCTCTAATTTTTCTGTTAAGCCAACAATTTCAGCATATTTCGCCACACGATTTTTCACTTCGGTATCGTTATAGCCAAGTAGCTTTAATGGGACAGCTATATTGTTATAAACGGTTGCTGTTTTTAAGAGATTAAAATGCTGAAAAATCATCCCGATTTTTTGACGAGTCTTACGAAGATCATTAAGGGAAAGGGAAGTAATATCCACATTGTTGATCCAAACTTTTCCTGCAGTTGGGCGTTCCAATAGGTTAACACAGCGAATAAGTGTGCTTTTACCTGCACCACTATAGCCAATGACTCCATGAATTTCACCTTTTTTAACATGAAGGTTAATCCCATCAACTGCTCTGACAATACCTTTTTTTGTTTTAAATTCTTTGGATATATTTTTTAACCGAATCATATGGATGTCTCCTTTCTAAAAAGCAAGAATCTGCTCGCTTTCCCAGAGGAGTCTCGCAGATTCTCTATTTTATCCTGCATTTAAACTAATAATCTGTGGAAAATCCCTGCTGATTAAAGTTTCACTACTGTTTACCAGCTTGCAATGACAGATCCTTTAAATTCATCTTCAATAAATTTACGTACTTCATCAGATTGATAAGCTTCAACGAATTTTTTAATGGTTGGATCGTTCTCATTTTCGGCACGTACTACAATATAGTTTACATAAGGAGAGTCAGTAGATTCTAAAAGGATAGAATCCTCTTTAGGATTAATGCCAGCCTCAAGCGCAAAGTTTGTATTAATAGCCGCTACATCAACCTCACTAAGCTGCTTTGGAATTTGTGCAGCCTCTAACTCTATGAATTTTAAATTTTTCTTGTTTTCCTCAACATCACGGATAGACGCTGTTAGGCCAGCACCTTCTTTTAATTTAATAAAGCCAGCCTCTTGCAGGACGAACAGCGCACGAGCACCGTTTGTTGGATCATTTGGTAAACCAAATGTTGCACCGTCCGGTATTTCATCAAAAGATTTATATTTTTCAGAGTAAACACCCATTGGATTCAGAATAGTTTTTCCTACTGGTACTAAGTCTGTATCATGATCTTTATTAAATGTATCTAAGAAAGGCTTGTGCTGATAGCTGTTTGCATCAAGATCACCTTCAGCTAATGAAGTATTAGGCAAAACATAGTCAGAGAAGGATTTAAGCTCTACTTCCAAGCCTTTTTCCTTTGCCACTTTAGCTGCAATCTCTGCAATTTGTTCATGTGGACCAGAAGTGACACCTACTACGATCTTATTTTCATCAATAGCCTTACCTTGATCGCCTTTACTATCTTCTTTTGTACCACAGCCTACTAATGCTGCTGCTAATGTAAAACCTGCTAAGCCTAATAAAAATTTGTTTCGTTTCTTCATGAAAATGACCTCCAAAGTTTGTTGTATCGATTTTTAAAAATAAAAAAACTCTCTTATAAACTAAGAGAGGCTCATGAAAAAACGTCCTCTCTTATCTATCAAACGATGATCGTTTGCAGGATTTAGCACCTTCCTTTAAAAAGGAGGTTGCCGAGCTTCATAGGGCCAGTCCCTCAGCTACTCTTGATAAGAGATATATAGTATTTTTATAAATCCGATAGAACTAATATAAATTATAGGTTATTATTAGTCAATAAATATTTTAATTTTTTATTTAATTTTGATTTAATGGATGTTTGTATGTCCGCTGAATCAGGTAAAGCCCCAGAGGATGTCATGAATTTTATAGAGGAACTTATCAAGTGAGCTATATTTGGTAACGATAATAAATGTATAAGCAAAAAGAGGTGTATAGATGTCTATAAGAGTAAATTATGGAGTTGGAGCATTTGGAAAAGTGATTAGTGCTCGTATTTTAATGGGAACTGATATTATCGAGGGTATAGAGGCTATCTGTCAAGAGAACGATATTGAGTCGGCTACCCTTGTTAGCTGTATTGGCAGTTTTCAAAAAAGTAGTTTTGTTTATTTAGTACCGGATGAGACATCTAAAATCAATGTCCGTTTCTGTGAAGTGGTTAAAAAAGAGGGCCCGCTTGAATTTATTCAAGGTGCTGGTGTTGTGTGTAAACGTGATGGGGAATATGAGACACATCTTCATGGATCAATGAGTGATCAATGGGGCCAAGTATCGGGAGGACATTTGGTGAAGGGGGGGAATATTGTGATTACAGCCGATATCGTTTTAGCAGAGGTACAGGGCATTCAGCATATTCGCCAATTTGATGATGAAACAGGACATGTTCAATTTTATCCCTTAGAAAAAGACTTACAGAGTCCAAGAAAGATTGAGAAATGAAAAAACTGTTCTATGGCATTGCTGTAGAACAGTTTTTTTAATTTGATTATATCAATTATTCCTCGGCATAATTGCGTCCAGAATCGGCTTTGTGCTAAGGCCAGCGTGATGCAGGCAGTTAGCCGTTATCGCATGGATGCGATACATCCTTTATTAACTCCTTTTCGATTCTGTGACATCCGCCAGAGGCTTTGGGCCAACAGATGTTTTTTGTGCGAAAGCATAGTGCTAACGCAGCGGCAGCAACATGATGTTGGTCTCAAGTCGTGTGTTGTTGCTGCTGTCGCTTCGCTTTCGCACAGATAAAACCGTGTTGCTGTCGCTTCGCTTTCGCACAGATAAATTGCCATAGGACGTGGAGTTCTTAGACTGAGTTCCTCTATTTCAGCGGGTGTTTGGACACCTCTGAAAAGTAGCTTAAATTCGCATTCATCTCACCACCTATAGAGGTGGGAGACTTCTACTGAAAGAAGTTAAATAAATTTAATTGTTCGATTCGATTTATGGCTTCACGTAAACGCTCTTCGCTTACAAGTAAGCCAACGCGGACATAGCCCTCACCATATTGTCCAAAGCCATTTCCTGCTGCTACAGCAATATCTGCCTTGTCGAGTAAGAGATCTGCAAATTGTTCACTTGTATAGCCTACTGGAACGGGGAGCCATGCAAAAAAAGAGCCCTTAGGTGCAGTTACATGCCAGCCAATACGCTGAGCCTCTTCGATTAGGACATTTCGTCGACGTTCATAAGTGGCTCTGAGCTCGTCTGCACATTCCTGTGATGCTGAGAGTGCAATCGCCGCTGCTTGTTGTACAGCAGGGAATTGACTGCAAAAAAGGTGATCTTGTATTAGATTGATAGCAGCAATAATATCAGCATTCCCAACTGCAAAGCCAATGCGCCACCCTGCCATATTGTATGTTTTGGATAGTGTATACATTTCAATTCCAACATCTTTAGCACCATCTGCCTGTAGGAAGCTAACAGGTTTGTTTCCATCAAATCCAATTGCCCCATAGGCAAAATCATGTGAAACGATGATATTATGCTCTTTTGCAAAGCGAACGGTTTCCTCGAAAAATTCATTTGTTGCAGTACCACCAGTTGGATTATTAGGGTAATTCAGATATAGAAGTTTCGCCTGTTCTTTTATACTATCAGATAAAGCTGTGTAATCGGGAAGGAAGCTATTCTCTGCAAAAAGTGGCAGTACTTCAACATTTACATCCCCTAATACAACCCCTGATAAGTAATCAGGATAGCCAGGATCGGGTAATAGCATTGTATCCCCAGGATTTAATATAGCTAAAGGTAATTCAACAAGGCCGATTTTTGTACCACCGAGAATAGCCACTTCTGTGTCGGGATCAATGTCTACATTGTATTCACGTTTGTAGAAATTGGCTGCAGCCTGGCGTAATTCAGCAATGCCGCGAAACGGTGGATATTTATGATTAAGGGGATTTTCAGCTGCCTCCTGTAGAGCCTTAATAATATGTGGAGGAGTAGGTTGATCAGGATTTCCCTGACCTAGATTAATAACATCACGACCTTCAGCTAAGGCAGCATTTACTTTTTGCACAAGTGCTGCAAAAAACTGAGTTGGGAGTTGCTGTAGTTTTTTTGAGAATTCCATGCACATTCACCTTTTTCAGAATATAATAATTATTGTTAAAGAATATGATGCAAATACTATTACTTTTTTTACTAATTGTCTAGACCCTTTATAAATAAAGGGGTTGAAATTCTCTAAAAACCACAGGCGACAAAAAGCGACCAAATTACAAAATCTTATTAAATAAATCGATTGCAGCTTTTTTATCTTCTTTAGTCAAATGGCTATATATGTTCATAGTTAACCCAACATCACTATGCCCTAATTGTTCTTGCATAATTTTAAAATTGGCATCGTTGCTTAATAAGTAAGATGCACAAGAGTGTCTCAAAAGCATGGAAATTTATCTTTGGTAGTTCAGGTTTTTTCGAATGGCGCCTCCAGGTATTGCTTATTTAGGACTTGCTATAAATTTTATTTCTGATGTTTTTGTATCATATCTTTTCCAACCGATTTCAGGTTTCAATAGTTGACTTCCTAGAATTGCACTATTTTCAGGCGTATTATCTAAATTAGTTACCCCTTCTTCATAATCTATAGCTTCGGCAGCTGAAGCACTTTCAATATTAAAACTTACTAGTGTTAGCATAATTAATGCTAAATAAATAAAACCATTTTAAAAAAACTTAATCACTTATGTATCCTCCTTAAAATTGTCTAAGGTTATTTCTTTTAATAACCTACAATTACAACTTTAACCAAATACATATGCTTATTTACCATAATAAAAATCGTCTTATTCTAATAAAAAAAGCCACTCATTTTGAGTGCTAAATTCCTTATATTTGTACATGAAAAAACAGACAACCATTTAGTTATCTGTTTCCTCATCTATACGCTGCAGTAAATCACCTAAATTCTTTACATCCAGAGCAACCATAATTTTCTCAAGTGCATCCTTTGGATACATCTTCATTTTATTGTTAGCAATTTCACTAATCAAACGTATTATTGTAAGTCCTGTTTGTTCGGCTAAATCCATCTGACTCATCCTCCTGTAAATTAATCTTGAATAGTAGTTAAAATTCCATCTTCAAAATATAGATATTTATAATCATAATAAACCCATTGCTCACTTACACCATATGTAGTAGTTGTTCTGTTAATTTCTATAGGTTTACCCCATCCGTCTACCAAAACTTCTTCTTTTGTCATCCCAATGTAAACTGCTTTAGGATTCATAGTTCTCTCATTAATTTTAAATTCAAGTTCGCTTTTTTTATATTCAAGTTTCCTTTTTTCATTTTCTGCTTCGTATATAGCTTCATTTTCTTCTGATTTTTTAATCCACTTTTCCTCTTTCTCTTTTGCAACAATTTTTAATTCATTAACTTTTTCTTTAATCTCATCTGGTATATATTTTATCTCTTCAAGTCTTTTAAGTACGTATTCATATTTTCCTAGAGTCGCACTTGTGTATACTCTCGGTAGGTTTTCATCTACACCATTGAATTTATCAAATGCTAATGCAAGATTATTATAATCTTGTTGTATTTCGTTTGCTTTTCCTTCTGTTTTAGTAATTAGAGTATCAAAATTGTCATTCTTTACTAATTGAATATATTCTTGTTCTTCTGCTGTAATTTCACGACTATATGCTTCTACTATTTCACTATCTGCATTTACCTTATCATTATCTTGTTTTTCTTCACCACATGCGCCTAAACCTAAACTTAAAACTAACGCTGCACTAAATGCTAATTTTTTCATAATTTATTCCCCCTCTATATTTCCTATTTTAGGAAATCGGAAGATAAAAGTACATAAAAAAAACAGATAGCTGTGATTAGTTATCTGTCTCACGATCTGTATGGGACTGTTTAGCTTGTTCAATTACTTCCTTAAATGGCTTTAATCTCCTCAATTGTATAACCAGCTTCCAGTAGTTCTTGGGTTGTTTGTTCTAGTTTGTCCATTTTGAAATTCTCATTTAAATTTTATCTATCTACACATTAATAATATCGAAATTTACTAGAAATATCAAAAGAGCTGTATTGGTAGGAGCGTGTAGTAAGGTTGTAGAACGTTCCAATAGAAAGCCGAATATTCATCTTATTATAGAAGAAACTACTAATAAAGAACGTCCAGTATCTTTCTATAATTGGTTAAATGAAAGAGATAGTCTCTCACAATCAATAAGTAACAGACAATGTAATTTAGCGAATTGGGTAGAATGGTAGATGGGGGGAAATAATGTTATGGAAAAACACTATACTTTTGTAGGGTTTTTAACATCCGTTGATAGAATATTAAGTTACTGGTATATAATACTAAGAAATTATGTTTTTATAACTGAGTAGGAGGAGAATGATGAAAAAATTATTTATTGTGTTACTAGCAGCATTCGTATTTGCAGTAGTAAATCCAACAAAATCAGAAGCGAAAGTGATGTATGATGGAGCAGAAGTTGTAAAAGGGCAAACAGGGAAAATGACCTTTAAAAAAGACATTAAGGTATACAAGAAAAATTCAGATGGTACGTTTGATTCGTTAGTGGTTAAGCAAAATAACTTCTTTAGAACGTATGATATTGAAAAATATGATGGCAAAATATTTTACCAGATGGGGCAATATCGCGTACAAGCAACGGATTTGGTAGTTTTCAAAGAAGTACCAGTAAAAATTCGTTCATCTTTCTATAACAATCCAACTTATATTTATATTAATCGTGACCAAATTGGACACTTTATGAGTTACGGAAAATATTTTAATAAAGATGAAAAGCTCAATGGACAAGCGGCCAAGATTTCTTTCTCAAATGACGAACAATTCCTTTCTTATTGTTTCATGGATGCAGATGGAGAAATATGTATGGGATATCAAGGGACAGATATTAAAATAGCAGAAACGATAAAAAGAAAAGAAGGCGTGCGTTATGAGTTAACAGCGGATACGCGAGCGCAACTTAGTCCAATAGAGGGATACGTTCGAGCTGATGATAACAGAATGTATTTAAAGGGAAGCGTTTTTTCATCGCTAGGTATTGAAATTAATGGTTATCTATATGTAAGGAATGAATCGGATTCGTTAGTTAGCTATTTTCCAATAAAATTATTAAAGTCAGTTGGAGATAAGTGATATATTATGAATTATATATAGCCCTCTTATTTAATTGATAAGGGGGCTATTTTTTATGGCTAATTGGCATGTGGATAGGATGTTTGTCGATGTCTTAGGTTTAGATGAAAAGACCACTCCGTGATGGGTGGTCTTAAAGTTTGTTTCAATAGAAAAATAGGCGACTTTGGGCGACCAAAAAGCGACCAAACGATTAAATATATACAGATTTATTTGGTTTTAGATGTAGCCCATTGGAAAGTCAATAGACTAGAATGGGCTACAATAAACACTTTTGGAAGCATCAAAACTTAATTGTACTTGTGATTTGAAAGCTATTACTTTTTTTACTAATTGTCTAGACCCTTTATTTGCAAAAACTTTGGAAAGTTCTAAAAAACTTCAGGTGGCATTTAATTCAATTGTAGCTATTTCTAATGCCGTTTTTAATAAGGAGGAGCAATCGCGGAATCCAAATGACGATTAAGAACAAGATAGCTTAATTGCCGTCTTAGTCCTTTTTCTGTTTTATAAGATCAATTTGTGTAAATATAAATTTTAAGCCAAAAAAATATAAAGATCCTTTTAATACTATATTTTTTAGTTAACTCATCTTGAACGGTTAAATTCATTAATAGACTACAGAATAAAAGTATAATAATTGCAAAGAATGCTTTTAATGCAACTTTCATGTACCTCCTCATAAAAAAAGCCACTTTTTATAAGTGACTTAGAAAAATATTGATTCAAGATAGTCTTCTTGTAGAATTATTGACTGTACTTTTTCTAACTAAATAAAAATAAATAAGTAGTATTAGTTGGAATAGTACAACGATTAGAAAGGCTACACCTAAAATAATGAAGGATATCATTTTGATTTCAGAAGTTTGGACTACCCCTGCAAAATCAACTTTTCTGACTCCAATAAATATGGCCACAGCAGCAAAGATAACTAGCCACACAAAATTTATAGCCCACCATATTTTCATTTTCATAATAAACCTCCTCTTTCTATGCTTAATTGTTGGGTAACAGGAAGTTGATCTAGAACCTCAATGTTATAATACATAAATTTTCCTTTAATGGTTTAATTGTAATGCTATACATTTTTATTGGCAACAAACTTTAGGCGGTGCTATTTCTCAGCCCTAAGACCGACTACCTGGAAAATAATATAAAATATTCCTTGATGTTTATATGATATAAAATGATCCTGAAAGGTGATAGAAATATGGATATGAATAGTATTGTGGATATATTGCATAGAACACACATAGCGGTTGAAGAGGAAATTCAAGGATGTAGTGAAGACGAAATTAAAGAACTAGAAAAGGAAATTGGACACAGTTTGCCTACTCTGTATCGCAATTTTTTGTTAAATGTGGGGCATCATGCAGGTTTGCTATTTCAGGGTACAGATATTTTCTTTGGAAGTATAAAAGAATTAACGCAAGAAGCGAACGAGTTACTAGAAGAAAACTATAAATCTTTCAATTTACCAGAGGATGCTTTTGTATTTTCTATGCATCAAGGCTATGGATTTAACTATTTTAGATTTAGTGAGGGTAAAAATCCTCCTGTATATCAATATATAGAAGGGGAGGGAGATTCCAAGTTAGCTTGGAAAAGTTTCAGCAGTTTTCTTTTAGATGAAATAAATGCGACTTTCGAATTTATCAAAGTTCTGTGATAATTCTAACAACTGGATAAATATAAATTAGTCTAGATTTAAATGTTGTATAATGAAATGTGTTAAAGCGTATTTGTATTTGAAAGTTATTACTTATGGTCAAGAGGAGGAATAGTAATGAAAATGGGCTGTATCCAATTGAATGTAGGCTTTGGCAAAGTTGATGAAAATTTTGCTCGAGCTGAGGAGAAGATTCGAGAAGCTGCAAATCGAGGTGCAGAAATTATTGTACTGCCAGAAATGTGGAATACAGGCTATGCACTTGAGCGTTTACCAGAGCTAGCGGATGAAGATGGGGTGCGTACGAAAGCTTTTTTAGCAAGTTTGGCGAAGAAACTTAGTGTACATATTGTGGGCGGCTCTGTTGCAACAAAAAAGGGCGATAAATTTTACAATACAATGTATACATTTGATAAAAATGGTCAGCTAGTAGGTGAATATAGCAAGGCACATCTCTTCCGTTTAATGGACGAGCATTTATATTTAGAGGCAGGCGATGAAATGAATCGCTTTACGCTCGGAGATATAGAGGCAGCAGGAGTAATTTGCTATGATATCCGCTTCCCTGAATGGCTTCGTGCCCACGCTTTAGAGGGAGCAAAGGTTTTATTTGTGCCAGCACAATGGCCAACACCTCGTATCGACCATTGGAAAACTTTGCTTCAAGCGCGTGCCATCGAGAATCAATGCTTTGTTATTGCGGTAAACCGTATTTCCAAAAAGGTAGAAAACTTCAATGGCCAGTCTATGATTATTCAGCCATGGGGAGAGGTTCTTTGGGTTGGCGCTGATGATGAAGAAGTGGCTGTTATTGACGTAGACTTTTCTATTGTTGATGAAGTCCGAGGCAGAATTCCAGTTTATGATGACCGAAGACCTGGATTATATAGTGGCGTAACTGCGAAAAGCTAATGATTTGGTAGCAAGCTCAAGAAGCGGAGCGACTTGAGCTTACTAGCCCCGAGCGAAAAGACAAGAGCCCCGAGCGAAAAGACAAGAGCCCCGAGCGAAAAGACAAGAGCCCCGAGCGAAAAGACAAGAGCCCCGAGCGAAA
>NZ_JBXAPF010000011.1:0-28221 GCF_058803665.1 Lysinibacillus sp. GW821-FHT14F06 | reverse complement strand
AGGCAGGAGCCCCGGGCAAACCTCCAGAACCCACATCCAGATTATACTCTAAAACTAGGGGCATTTAGTTTTTATCCTCAATCAAAGAATTTGCAAGTAGCATAAATTCAAGTGTAATGCGATTATGGCCCTTCATAAAATTTTCACCTAACAGACTCTCTAGTTTTTTTAAGCGATGATAGAGTGTCTGCCGTACAATAAACAATTGATTGGCTGTCTGCTGCTTGGAGCCATTCGTTTGTAAATAGACCTGCAACGTTTCTAGTAACTTACTATTATATTTTTGATCGTATTCAATAACAGGCTGTAAATAATCTTGAATCACTTCCTGTAAATTCACCTGCATCTGGAGCTTGTAGATAAGGTGATATAAATGTAAATCATCATAAAAATAAGAAGTTGTTTGCACTTTACTGCAAATATATAATGTCTCAAGTGCGGTTTGATAGCTTTTGGGAATTTCTACAACATCCGAAACTACTTTTCCAATGGCTACTTGATAACCTTGAGATATTTGTTTTTTGTAAAACTCTGCCCTCTGAAGTGAAGAGCATAATGAATTCAAGAATTCACGACTCGATTTACTATCTTTGGTATGAAGAAGAATAAAAACAATATAGCTCTTTCTCTCAAATAAAAAGGGAATAAATCCATGTTGTTCAAAGAGATTTCGGTAATATAACTTACTATAGACAATATCCTCTTGCACTTTAGGAAATGTATGTGGGGATGCTAAAATAAAGACAGCACCACTAGATATTTTGTAGTTAGAATGATGAGTGACAATAAATTTGTAAATTTCCTCCTTTGATAATTTTTGATCTATCCAATCCACTAGAATAGTGGCATCCTCCATATTCTTTTTCTCCTCTATATAAAACTCTCGCATTAGAAGTTGTGCTAACGCTGTAGCTGTACGATCTAAAATGAGTAGTTCGAATTCTGAAAATTGACCATCAGCTCTATACAGAGTCAAATCAGCATAATGCTGATCAAAAATAAAGATAGGCTCATGTTTAAATTCGGGTGCTATTTCCTTTATTGCTAGTAATTGCTGACGTTTTTTAGGCACTGCGTTTGGGAAAAAGATAGGCTCTCTGCTTTTAATAGAAAATACAATTTGTGTTTTTAACTCATTATACATATTTTTCAAAATGTCCTCTGTGGTTTGTCCTAGTAGGGCATTTTTATTTAATGTTTGAGAGTAGGATTCCAACGTGGAAATCATTAAATATTGTTGGTTTAATATTTGGCTATGTAAATCCTGGGTAATGCGAACGAAGGGAACAGTTTCATGAAATACAATAATAGGGAAGCTATAACGGTTGGCAAGGGACACAATTACTCCTGGAATGGTTTGTAGATAATCACCATACTCAATACATAATGCAGCACAATTTTTGTGAATCAATGACTCTACAAAAAAGATGAAATCCTCTATGCTATGTTGCAGGCTTATGCCTGTTGTCAAGACCAATTCATCACCAGCTAAAAAATTATCTATTTGAACAATTTCGATGACATGCGCCCATTTGACAATTCGTGATAACCCATCCTCTCCAGCCACTACCTCGGCACTTTTAAAATTCTTATTCTCTAATACATCCTTCACCTTTAATTTAAATTGATTCATCAATATCCTCCTTTCGTTTTCTCTCACTACTGTGCTATTTTTTCTCCATTAAACATAAAAATTATATTTTAAGAATATTTAGTCTATTTTACATTATGTTTAAAACAAAAGTATAGAATTTTACAGTTTGTCTATTACCTCCAAAGTGTGGAACATGTAAGATTTTGTTAAGCGATAATCCAATCTAAAAAAAGAGGTGACAGATATGGAGCAACAAACGCATTTACAGAGAGGGTTAAAGAGAAGGCATATGACAATGATTGCAATTGCAGGAGTTATTGGGGCAGGCCTATTTATGGGAAGTGGCTCGGTCATTAACTTAGCTGGCCCTGGAGCCATACTATCTTATATTTTTGCTGGTATCATCGTCATTCTTGTCATGCGAATGCTTGGGGAAATGGCAGCAATTAATCCAACAAGTGGTTCTTTTGCGCATTATGCACATGAATCAATTGGACCATGGGCTGGTTTTATGATTGGTTGGTTATATTGGTTTTTCTGGGTCATAGCCATTGCATTAGAAGCAACGGCGGCGGCCGCGATTATTCAATATTGGTATGATGGTATTCCTTTATGGCTACTTAGTCTTTTGCTGACAGTAGCGCTAACTTTAACAAATGTACTTTCCGTAAAAGCTTTTGGCGAATTTGAATATTGGTTCTCTCTTATTAAGGTTGTAAGTATTGTAGTTTTCTTAGGACTTGGTGCATTTATTATATTTGGCATTGCACCAAATTTTAATGCCATTGGAACAGCTAATTTAATTGGGCAGGGTGGCTTTTTACCAAATGGTTTTGGAGCAGTCTTAATGGGTGTCGTTATTGTTATCTTTTCCTTTATGGGGACAGAAATTGTTGCGATTGCGGCAGGGGAATCCGATGAACCGTTAGCAGCAGTAACGAAGGCTACAAATTCTATCACATGGCGAATTTTAATCTTCTATGTTGGATCAATTACAGTTGTAGTCACATTATTGCCATGGCATTCTTCAGATATTCTTACAAGCCCATATGTTGCAGTGTTAGATCATATCGGTATTCCTGCAGCAGCGCAAATTATGAATTTTGTGGTCTTAACGGCTGTGTTATCATGCTTGAATTCCGCACTTTATGCGACATCACGAATGGTATTTTCTTTAGCAGAGAAGGGGGAGGCCCCAAAAGCCTTTTTGAAATTAAATAAAAAAGGTGCACCAGTGAATGCTATCCTAGCAGCGACATTCTTCTCTTATATTGCCGTAATTATGAACTATGTTTCTCCGGATAAAGTCTTTATGTTTTTACTTAGCTCATGTAGTGCAATTACATTAATTCTTTATTTAATTATTTCCTTTTCACAATTAAAAATGCGAAGAAAAATTGAACAGGAAAGTCCCGAACTTTTAAAAGTGAAAATGTGGTTATTCCCATATTTAACGTATTTCACTATATTGGCTACAACCGCATTGCTAGTCTCTATGTTCTTTATTGACTCCATGCGTTCACAAATATTATTTACATGTATTATAGTGGCAATCGTCATGATATTCTATATGGTCACTCAAAAGAAAAAGGTCTCTAATTCTGAACATGAGGCAATTTTCCAAGAGGAAGAGTTAGATTTTGAACAACAATAATAAGGAGTGGTGAAAAGATGACAGTTCAGCAAAAAATGAAAACGCTAACACACTTTATAAATGGGGTAGAAGTAGCTGGCACAAGTGGACGATTTTCAAAAGTTTATAATCCTTCGACAGGAGAAGTCATTGCACAGGTTCCTTTAGCGTCTAAAGAAGAGGTCAAGAAAGCAATTCAACTAGCAAAGGCAGCATTCCCTGAATGGAAGAAAACAGCGATTGGTAAACGAGTAGAGGTTTTACATCGCTTTCGTCAATTATTGATTGAAAAACAGGATGAATTGATTGCCTTGATCTGTGAGGAAAGTGGAAAAACAGGAGAGGATGCAAAGGGAGAAATTGTACGTGGTATTGAGTCTGTGGATATGGCGATTAGTGCTCCGCAAATGCTTAAGGGTGAATACTCTGTCAATGTAGGCGGTAATATTAATGCATTTTCCGCAAAGAGCCCACTTGGGGTTGTTGCAACAATTGCTCCGTTTAATTTCCCTGTTATGGTTCCGCTTGCCATTTCAAGTATGGCTGTTGCAGTAGGGAATGCTGTTATTTTAAAACCATCAGAGCGTGTGCCAATTTCAGCACTGTTTATAAGCAAGCTGTGGAAAGAGGCCGGACTTCCAGATGGGATTTGGACAGTTGTAAATGGCGATAAGGAAGCAGTAAATGAACTTCTTGAAAATAAGGAGATACAGGCAATTTCTTTTGTTGGCTCAACACCTGTTGCTGAATATATTTACCAAACTGGTACAAAGCATAATAAACGTGTAGCTGCCTTTGGCGGCGGGAAGAACTTTATGATTGTTATGCCAGATGCCAACCTAGAACAAACGGCGAATGCATTTTTGGGGGCAGCCTATGGAGCAGCTTCTCAGCGTTGTATGGCTATTTCAGGCGCACTTGTTGTAGGAAAAGATACAGAACAACGTTTTACAGACATATTAAAAGAAAAAATTGCACAATTGAAAATAGGGCCTTATACAGATCATGAGGTGGATTTTGGTCCAGTAATCACACAGCAATCAAAAGATGTCATTATTCGTTATATTGATGGGGCCATTGATGAAGGTGCGAATCTAGTAATAGATGGCCGAAATCCAAAAATATGCGAAACATCTAAAGGCTTTTATCTTGGTCCGACTTTGCTAAATAATGTAACTCCAGATATGACAATCTTTAAGGAAGAGGTTTTTGGTCCTGCACGTATTGTTGTAGGTGTTCTAACGCTACAGGAAGCAATTGATGTAATTAATAACCATGAATTAGGGAATGGCGTCACAATGTTTACGAATAGTGGAGCAGCAGCCCGTAAATTCCAAGAAGAAATCGAAGTAGGGATGGTAGGGGTTAATGTGCCAATTCCAATTCCAGTAGGTTACCACAATTTTGGTGGATGGAAGCGCTCTAAGTTTGGTGAAGGGCATATGTTTGGACCTGACCAAGCACGCTTCTTTACTAAGGCAAAAACAATTTCTGAACGCTGGCCAGACGAAACTGAAGATACAGTAAGTTCCTTTGCGTTTCCTAGTAATAACGATGTGAAGAGTTAAGTAAGTCACAATCATATAAGGGGTGTTTTAATATGGCTGAGATAAATCTTAAAAGTGATGTTTTAAAAAAGGATGAACAATATGTTTGGCATTCAATGAAGCCCTATAACCCGCAGGCTACTTATGTAGTGGAAAAATCTGACGGTGCAAGAATTACAGATACAGATGGAGTTGAATATATTGACGCAATGGCAGGGCTTTGGTGTGTGAATGTTGGTTACGGGCGAAAGGAATTAGCAGATGCCGCACATGAGCAAATGATGAAAAATCCGTATGCACCTTTATCGCAAGGGCATTTACCAGCAGTGGAGCTAGCTGAAAAGATTAATGAATTACTGGGCGGAGATTATGTCATCTTCTTCTCCAACAGTGGCTCAGAGGCAAATGAAACTGCTTTTAAAATTGCACGCCAGTATCATCAGCAAAAAGGCCAAAGCTCACGTTATAAAATTATTTCTCGCTATCGTGCCTATCATGGGAATTCCTTTGGCGCATTAGCTGCTACTGGGCAGGCGGAGCGAAAATATAAATATGAGCCATTATCTCCTGGATTTGTACATGTAGCCCCTCCAGATCAATATCGTGAATATGAATGCGACACTATTGCTCCTACAGATTTAGCAAGCGTTAGGGCTGTTGATAAAACGATGACATGGGAGCTTAGTGATACAATTGCTGCTATGATTTTAGAGCCAATTATTACAGGGGGCGGGGTTATCATGCCTCCAGAAAATTATTTAAAGGGCATTTCGGAAGTTTGTAAAAAGCATGGAGCTTTAATGATTGTAGATGAAGTAATCTGTGGTTTTGGCCGAACAGGTATGCCGTTTGGATTTATGAACTATGATGTAAAACCAGATATCATTACAATGGCAAAAGGAATTACAAGTGCTTATTTACCCTTATCAGCAACAGCTGTAAAACGAGAAATTTATGAGGCATTTACTGGCTCTGAGGCATATGATTATTTCCGCCACGTCAATACATTTGGCGGTTCTCCTGTAGCCTGTGCCGTAGCACTAAAGAATATTGAAATTCTTCAGCGAGAAAAGTTGTTTGAGAGATCTAGTAAGGTCGGGGCTACAACCCTCCAAGCACTACAACAGGCATTAAATCATCACCCGAAAGTTGGGGATATTCGAGGAAAAGGTTTATTAATTGGAATCGAATTAGTTACAGATAAAGCATCTAAGGAACCGTTACCAGTGGGGAAAGTAAATGCAGTAATAGCAGCATGTAAAGAGCAGGGGG
This sequence comes from Lysinibacillus sp. GW821-FHT14F06, assembly GCF_058803665.1. Lineage (NCBI taxonomy): Bacteria > Bacillati > Bacillota > Bacilli > Caryophanales > Bacillaceae > Lysinibacillus > Lysinibacillus sp. GW821-FHT14F06. The sequence goes on along the minus strand of NZ_JBXAPF010000011.1, from coordinate 22,175 downwards.
TTATTATAGGTAAAAATGGAGCTACTGTTGCAGGATTTAATAACGTTTTAACGTTATCCCCACCTCTGAATATTGCTCAAGAAGATCTGACGAAAATAATGGAAGTGGTCATAGAGAATATTCATAAAATTTAACTTCTTTCAGCAAATGTTTTTTGTATCGAAAGCATAGCGGCAGCGGCAGATACAGAAATATCCCACCTCTATAGATGGTGAGATGAATGCGAATTTAAGCTACTTTTCAGTGGGTGTCCATATACCCGCTGAAATATTAGAAAAGCTGTCTTTTAAGTCTATACCAAAGACTTTCAAGACAGCTTATTGATTTTTTACAGCATCAGAAAGGCAAGACGAATAATTAATATGAGCAAAAAGATTCCAGTCAAAACTAGTAATAGTATAATTCTCTTTTTTAAAGTAGTGTTCATAAGGTCATCACCTACTCCTCAGCTTTAAACATGTAAGAGCTATAAGATTTATAGATAATCATCACAATACCCATTAGCATGAAATTTGATAAAAGGGAACTTCCTCCATAGCTTAAAAACGGCAACGTCATACCTGTTACGGGTAAAAGTCCAATTGTCATACCAATGTTTTGAGTAATTTGGAAGGCCAATAAACTAGCAATACCTGCTCCCATCAGCGTCATAAACGGATCCTTTGCCTCTACTGTAACGAGGACAATACGGTAAATCACAAAAAATAAAAGGGTGATGACGAATGCTGCCCCAAGGAAGCCTGCCTCCTCTGCGATATTTGCAAAAATGAAATCTGTATGTTTTTCCACAACATAGACATTGTTATGTAAGTATCCTTTTCCTGTGAATCCTCCAGAGCCAATTGCTAAAAAGCCTTGCCTAGTTTGAAAAGATGAATCTGGATATTCATAAGGCTGTAGCCAGCCATAAATTCGTGAAATTTGATGTCCAGATAATTTACTTAGAACCCTTTCTGTAAAAAAATCATTAAATTTTACATAAAGAATAACCACAATGCTAATAATCGATACTGGTATAGCCGCTAATATTAGCAGCAACTTTTTCTGAATACCTGAAAAGAAAAGCATCGGTAGAATCATCGCCATATAAAGCATTGTCATACCTGTGTCAGGTTCCTTATAAACAGCAAGTGTTGGTGGAATCGTAATGACAGCAATTGTAAATAGGAGCCGCATATCTGTTAAAAAGGAGGGGTGCTTATATTTTTCCTGATGTGCAACAATAACTTTGCTGACAACAATTAAAAATGCGAACTTTAAAAACTCTGATGGCTGGAATGAACCTAATAATGGAATTTGATACCAGCGCTTTGCCTCATTGACTGTTCTAGCTATACTTTCAGGTGCAATAAATAATCCGAATGTTAATAGAACCACGACTATATAAAAAGGCCAGCCAATCTTTTTTAGTTGTTCTATATCAAGTGTAGCTACCCCACACATTGTGACAAACCCGATAAGGTAGTATAGAGACTGCTTGATGATAAAAGAGCTTGAATATTGTTCATATACCGAACTGCTAGAGTGGACGAAGAGACAACTAATTAGACCAAGTAACAGCAAGCAAATGACTAAACTCTTATCTAGTTTTTTGAACTGTAACACTCAAACACCTCCTATTTCCTAAATGCTACTATTAATACCAAACGATTGGAAGGAGTGGAAGGTTGCAAATTATAAGAGGAACATGAAATCAAGGATGTCTTAAATAATTTAATATTTTATTTACAAATTATTGATGCTTCATAACTCTTCGAACAATATTTACAAAAACATAACACTAGCTTTATATCTGGATACTATGATTATTGGTAAGAGCTGGAGAAGGAGCCAAGGATCATGCAATTTTTTCGTTACATTATGGTGAAGGACAAGCTACTTGTACTAATGATAGTTTGTGTGCTTTCAAATGTACTGCTAGGTATTTTTAGTGTGGATTATCTAAGGAAAATGTCCTGGAATGCAAGCGAGAGCTATACACAAGGACTAGTACCGATTGGTTGGTTAAACGAACTAGAAGAATCACAACGACAACTAGATTATTTAGTGGATACAGCAGGATCTTATCAAGAAATGACTACCATACTCAAAAGCATGGAGCAGCCTTTAGATCATTTAGTGAGTCTAGAAGTCGATAAAAAGATGGATCATCAAATGAAGAAATACAAGACCTTACTTGCACAGCAGATGGATTTAATTGAAAGCTATAAACAATTGAAGCCAAAGGAACAACAGCAGTTTTATACATTGTCCTTTTTAACTGTAAGCCAGCAAAGCCATACACTATTAGAAGAAACTCAAAGCTATTTGGTACAGCGTGCTAAGGAACAACAATCAAGCTACCAAAAGGATGTACAATTTGGATATTGGTTACTTGGTGGGGTATGTTTATTTGTCGTATTGTTAGTTATTTTTATTGGATTTATAGCCACAAAGGCAGTGAATGTACCAACCCGTCAATTGAAATCTTTATTAAAGCGAGCAGAGCAAGGCGATTTTACAGCAAATGCTAGCTATGTCGCCCATGACGAATTAGGTGAGGTAGTGTTATCTTACAACCAAATGGTAAATGAGGTAAAAATGCTGCTTCATACTGTAACAAATAGCGCACATGAGGTGGAAGAAATGACTGGGAAACTGCAAGAATCCTCGGAGCGATCATCTACCACAACGCACAAGATTGCGAAGGACGTACAGTCTATTTCAGATTCAACAGCTGCCTCGACCACTAAGTTGGCTTCCAATACAGCATCATTGGAAGAAGTACTGAATGGTGTGCAAATTATTTTAGAAAAAGTACAGGTTGTAGAAAACTTTGCTCATAAAACTGCACGTGATGCAGAAAGCGGCACAGAAATTGTACAAGCAAATTTAACACAAATACAGAATATTAAGAAGGCGGTTGAAAAATCAAATACAGCCATCTTTAATTTGGTTGAAAGAGCATCCACAATCGACCAAATGGTGGAAGTGATTGAAAATATTACTGCACAAACAAATCTTCTAGCTTTAAATGCATCAATTGAAGCCGCACGAGCAGGAGAGCACGGCAAAGGATTTGCAGTAGTGGCAAATGAAGTTCGTAAACTTGCAGAGCAGACAGTTCAATCAACACAAACCATTACGTCCATTGTTCAAAATATTCATCTTGATTCAAGCTATGCCGTGCAAATGATGGAAGGTGTATTAGCTGCAACAGAGAAAGGTGTTCATGTAACGGGAAAAACAGCTATAAGCTTCGATCAAATACTAGAAAAAGTACATACCATTAAGCCATATATTATGGAAGTATCTTCCACGGTCCGGGAGATTGCTAATCACACGAAAAAGGTTAGTGAGGATGCTGTGATGTTAACGACGTTTTCTAATACAAATGCTGCTTCGACCAAGCATGTAGCTACACTAACAACAGATCAATTAACAGCACAGCAACAATTCCATAGTTATATAAAAGAGTTACGGAAAGTATCAAAAGTTCTACAAATTGCCGTAAAGCGATTTTCAATATAATAAATAAGAGAACCTCACTTTGTTTACATACAAAGTGAGGTTCTTTTTTATGGTAAAAGCCTTCAATTTAATATGAAAAAAATGGATAATTGTTCTTTTGGAAAGTACATATGTATTTTATATGTTTTTTCAGCACAATATTTTTTAGAGCTCATATACTGAGAATAAGGAATGATACTTGGTGTTTTGTAAAAATATAAACTTAAATGTTGTGTTTTTTATATGAACACATTATAATGAAATTCATCTAAAGTGTTATTAAATCAATGTTTATATACATTTAAATGTACTTTCAGTAAGTACAATTGTTCATAGGTGGAGGTTTGGAGAAATGGAAAAGATTATTGTTACTGGAGCACTTGGTCAAATTGGTTCTGAGCTTGTAGAAAAACTTCGTAGCATTTATGGAGAGGACAACATACTTGCTACAGATATTAGAAAGCTAGAACATACTAAGGGCCCATTTGAAATATTGGACGTGACAGATGGACAAAGAATGCATGATTTAGCAAAGGATTTCGGTGCAGACACAATGATGCATTTAGCGGCATTATTATCTGCAACAGCTGAAAGAAATCCATTGCTGGCATGGAATTTAAATATGGGTGGCTTAATGAATGCATTAGAGGTTTCACGCGAGTTAGATCTACAATTTTTTACACCGAGCTCAATAGGTGCATTTGGTCCATCAACACCGAAGGACAATACGCCACAGGATACGTTACAGCGACCTACAACAATGTATGGTGTGAACAAAGTAGCTGGTGAACTTCTATGTGATTATTATTACAATCGCTTTGGCTTAGATACACGTGGTGTGCGATTCCCAGGGTTAATTTCGTATGTAACGCCTCCAGGAGGTGGTACAACAGACTATGCTGTTGAGATTTTCTATGAAGCGATTGAACAAGGCAAGTACACTTCCTATATTCAAAAAGGCACGTATATGGATATGATGTATATGCCAGATGCTTTACAGGCAATTATTGATTTAATGGAAGCTGATAGCAATAACTTGATTCATCGCAATGCCTTCAATATTACAGCAATGAGCTTTGAGCCAGCCCAGCTTGCAGCTGAAATTAAGAAGCATTTACCGCATTTCCGTATGGATTATAATGTAGATCCAGTGCGTCAAGCGATTGCAGATAGTTGGCCTAATTCTTTAAATATAGAAGCCGCCCAAAAAGAATGGGGCTTTAAAGCGGAGTATGATCTAGCGAAAATGACAGTTGATATGCTGGAAAAATTAAAAATCAAGCTACAAACAAAAGCAATTTCATAAATAAATACTGTTCATATGAAACAGATGACGATTACACAACTAGTTTTCGTTATCTGTTTTTTTATATGACTTTAGAAAAAGTTAACAATAAAAAGAAAATTATTGGAATATATAGCGTAATTTATAAAATTAAAATATAATCATATTCAGAATATTAATAGTATTCAGGTAAATAATCGCCATTAATATTCTATAAGGGGAAAAGTTTACGAGATGAAGGGATGGATGGTTTTATGATGCAAACGCCATTGGTTTTAACAAGTTTTTTTAAACGAGCAGAAAGTTATTTTGCTAGAAAGATGATAGTTTCTCGGACAAGTCCAGAAAAAATTCACCGTCTCACATATGGAGAGTGGGCAAAAAGAACACGTCGTTTAGCAGATGCACTAACGAAGCTAGGAATGAAAAGAGGAGCGAAAATTGGCTCCTTTGCATGGAATCAGCACCGCCATTTAGAGGCATATTTTGCAGTACCATGCTCAGGTGCGGTTTTGCATATGGTGAATATAAGACTCTCAGAAGAGCATTTAATATATATTATTAATCATGCAGAGGATGAGATTTTAATGATTGATCAGGATCTTGTACCAATCATTGAAAACATTGCGCCAGAGCTTAAGACAGTGAAACATTTTATTATTATGACAGATGATGACGTTTTGCCTGAAACAACATTGCCAAATGCATTATCCTATGAGGAGCTATTAGCAGCGGCTGATGAAAATTATCAATTTCCAGAGGATTTAGACGAGAATGCACCTGCTGGTATGTGCTATACAAGTGCGACAACTGGAAATCCGAAGGGGGTTGTTTATTCACATAGAGGCTTAGTATTACACAGCATAATGCTGAGTATGTCTGATTCCATGGGGATTGCCGAGCGGGATATTGTAATGCCTATAGTGCCGATGTTTCATGCAAATGCATGGGGTCTACCTTTTGCAAGCGTTAATGTCGGTGCAACACAAGTATTACCAGGTCCGCATTTTACATCAGCCTTAATTTTGGATTTAGTGGAGCAGGAAAAGGTCACACTAACAGCTGGAGTACCAACCATTTGGATTGGCGCATTACAGGAGCTAGAGAAGCGTGAACGAGATATTCGTTCATTACGTGCAATCTGTTGTGGTGGCTCAGCTTCACCAACTCGCCTAATTCGTACATTTGAAGAAACATATGGTATACCATATATTGTTGTGTATGGCATGACAGAAACAACACCAATCGTAGCATTATCGAATTATATGTCTTGGATGGATGAATGGCCAATTGACAAGAGAATTGAATCACGAGCTATGCAAGGAATGACAATGGCAGGCATTGAATCCAGTATTGTGAATGACAATGGAGAGGTACCATGGGACGGAGAAACGATGGGTGAGCTACGCTTACGTGGCCCATGGATTTCCCATGAATACTATCGTGATGAACGTACCGCCGATGCCTATCGAGACGGCTGGCTATATACAGGAGATATTGCAGTTCGAACAGAAGATGGTTTTATTAAAATAACGGATCGTACAAAGGATTTAATCAAGTCGGGAGGGGAATGGATTTCCTCAGTGGATTTAGAAAACGCGTTAATGACACATGATGCCATTTTGGAAGCGGCAGTTATAGCGATTCCCCATGCCAAGTGGCAAGAACGACCTTTAGCTTGTGTTGTGTTGAAGGAAGGAAAGTCTGCAACAGAAGAGGAGCTACTAGCATTCTTAGAAAGCCAATTTGCAAAATGGTGGGTACCAGATGATGTTGTATTTTTAGAGGAAATTCCAAAGACATCTGTAGGGAAATTCCTAAAAGCGAAACTAAGAGATAATGTGGCAGAAATTTATCCCAAATTAAGTACACTTGTATAATAAAAAGAGCGATTTCCAGCAGGAAGTCGCTCTTTTACTAACAATAGAATATTATTTATTTAGCATTTGGAATACTTGCTCTACGTCCTTATCCCCACGACCTGAGATATTAATAATAATACTTTCTTCAGGCGATAGAGTTGGGGCTAATTTAAGAGCATGTGCCACAGCATGAGAGCTTTCGAGTGCTGGAATAATGCCCTCAACTTTAGACAGAACCTGGAATGCTTCAAGCACTTCCTCGTTTGTCACAGTAACATATTCACCACGACCAATTGTTTTTAAGTAGCTATGCTCTGGGCCTACTCCAGGGTAATCTAAACCAGCGGCAATCGAATAGGTTGGCAGTGGATTACCCTCTGCATCCTGCAGCACTAAACATCTAAAACCGTGTAAATCACCTGGAGTTCCTTCATTAAGTGAGGCAGCCTTATCGGGCTCAATACCGATGAGACGAACACCCTCATCTGAAATATACTCTGCAAACGCACCAATGGCATTACTACCCCCACCTACACAGGCAAGTACAGCTGTTGGTAGCTTTCCTTCTTTTTCTAAAATTTGTTCACGGCTTTCACGACTAATAACTGATTGGAAATGTTTTACCATGGATGGGAATGGATGTGGTCCTACTGCTGAACCTAATAAGTAGAAAGTAGTTTCATAGTTTTCTACTAAGTCAGCGAATGCTTCATCAACCGCATCCTTTAGTCGTCCTTGACCTTTATCAACGGCGACTACCTTTGCACCAAGAAGCTCCATACGAAACACATTTAATGCTTGGCGTTTTGTATCCTCTAAGCCCATATAGATTGTGCAATCCATACCAAACATTGCACAAGCAGTTGCCGTTGCTACGCCATGCTGTCCAGCACCTGTTTCAGCAATAACACGATTAGCACCCATACGTTTTGCTAGTAAAATCTGTCCTAAAACATTATTGATTTTATGTGAACCTGTATGGTTAAGATCTTCACGCTTTAAATAAATTTTTGCGCCACCTAATTGCTTTGTTAAATTCTCTGCAAAATAAAGCGGGGATTTGCGCCCCACATATTCACGGAAATAATAGTCTAGCTCATTTTTAAAGTCTTCATCGTCTTTGAATTTCTGGAAGTTTCCATCTAAAATATTCAATACATTTTGAAGCTCTTCAGGAACAAAGCTACCGCCAAATTCACCGAAATATCCTTTTTTCTCTGCTACTGTACCCATCTCTCTCGACTCCTCTTTCTAATTTTTCCATAAAAAAAGTCACTTCAATCCTTCTGGTAAAAAGGACGAGTAACCGTGGTGCCACCTTTGTTCGCAAAAATTGCGCACTTTTATACTCCAGTAACGGGGAGTAAACTCGACCTCACATTTGATGAGGCTGCTCCAAAGTCCATTCACAAGTAAGTACTACTGATTTACACCAGCCATCAGCTCTCTTTAAGTACTACTGCTTGCTACTATTCTTTTTCTTTGCAGTTATTATTGAAAAGAATTGTAGAATATTTTCAGAAAACTGTCAAGAGCATAAAAAAGACGAATCTAGAAGACTCGTCTGTTAAATCAATTGATTAAAGTTTAAGCGTTTATTCAATATATACATAATCGGTGCACCAACTGCTAAGACAACAAATTCACCGGCAGCAACAGTTAACCATGTCCAGAAGAACGGTAATTCTAAAGCTAAGTTCAATTCAAAGGCGATGATGAACATTGTGCATGTAAATAAGAATGTGTTGATGATTAAACGTGCCCAAATATTTTTAACAAATTTACAGATTAAAATAAGCAGTCCCAGAGTAATCATGGAGTGTCCTACACCAAATACTAAATCATAGATGCCTAATGGTGAAAAAAGATTAGAGATAAATACCCCAAGAATAACTCCAATGGCAAAGCGTGGATTAAAGGCCACAAGATGATTAAAAATTTCTGATACACGGAACTGGACCTCTGTAAAGCCGAATGGTGCGACTAGCAATGTAACAGCAATATAAAGTGCTGCAATAATGCCACTTGCCGCTAAAAACTTTATTTTCATATTCATTTCTCCTTAGTTTTTTTGCGTGGGATGGTTACGAACCACGGTGCTTTTCACACAGTTAAATATTTTAGTATAGAAAGCTGACTGAAGTCAAATGTCAGAAATATCTATTCTATTATTGACAAATTAATTAATCAATAATATTGTTTTATTAATTGATTAATTAATCAATTAATAAAATTTTGGAGGTTGTATATGTTAAGAGTAGAGAATTTGGTTAAATGTTATCAAAATGGGGATGAATTGCTTTACGCGCTAAATTCAGTTTCTTTGTCTATTGATGAGGGAGAATTCGTAGTAATTCTAGGTCCCTCTGGATCTGGTAAATCTACACTTCTAAATGTAATTTCTGGGTTAGAGCAGCCTGATTCAGGAAGCGTAATGTATGATGACTACGAGATTTGTGGATTAAATCAGAAGGAACTGACCATGTTTAGACGAGACAAGACAGCTTTTATTTTTCAAGCATATCACTTACTCCCATTTTTAAATGTGGAATCTAACGTAAAGATGGGGGCTGATTTAAAAGGAAATCAAAATATTACTGAAATAATTGATGGAGTAGGACTAAGTGGATTAGAACATCGTCTTCCTTATGAACTTTCAGGAGGACAGCAGCAACGAGTGTCAATTGCACGTGCATTAGCAAAGAAACCTGATTTTTTATTTTGTGATGAGCCAACCGGAGCATTGGACGAAGAAACAAGCAAACAAATATTAACATACTTGAAACGGCTTCAAAATCAATTGAAATTTACAATTATTATGGTAACCCATAATGTTAGTATTGCTCAAATTGCATCGAAAGTAATTAAGATGACTAGCGGAAACATAGTAGAAATTATTTACAATGCTCATCCACGTAATGTGAACGAGATAAAATGGTAAAAAGGGTTGGTGTGCACTGATGAAATTAAATAAACAATATCCGTTAGTATTAGTTGTTGTCTTTTCTATGTTTATTTGTTCATTACTAGTTTTCTATCTTCAAAACACAAGTTCTATAAAAAAGGTTCTAGCAAGGCAAAATCAACAGGATTTTACGCTTACTCTACAGAAAGAAGAGACAATAGAAGATCTTTCCAACAAATATTCTTTTACATATGAACCGCTAACATACAAAATTATTTATGATGAGAATAATATATTTCGTGTAATGAAAAATACACGTAGCATAGACATACCAATGTATGCTGAAGGTGTAGCATCTAACGAAATGAATGAAATTGCGATAGATAGAAATTTTTCCAAGCAGAATGAACTGACAGTAGGCGATTCAGTTGCTATCGGCAATACATCCTATTTTATTAGTGGCGTTTTTACTTTACCAGACGCAGTCACTCCGGTTGTAGCGGATAATGGTATAACTTATAAATCAAATAATCAGGCATTTATACTATGTAGTGAAGAAATGTACTCAATGTGGGATGAACAAGAGAGAATAAGTTATTCTGGTCGATTTTCTGAGCATTTGTCAGAGAAGCAAAAGCAAAATTTCCTAGAAAAAATGCTTTTGAATCCAAGTGTAAAGTCAGTAGTAAGCAAAGAGGATAATCCTCAAATACTATCTACATTAATTGCGAAAGAAAAAATGTTTAAAGTCTGTCTGATAAGCGCCCTATGCTTCCTGATATTAACCATAGTAATACTACTTACTATAACCATAATCCAAAATATAAATGAAACAAAATCTGATATGGGTGTTTTCAAAGCACTTGGCTATTCTACCGTACAGATTGCTAAAAGATATCTAATAGTAGGAGTATTTATATTAATAGGTGGAATAATAGGATATCTAACTTCCTATATAATTAGCCCACTGTTTATTAATCGAATCAATTCTACATTTCTTGTACCTAATGTGTTACAAAAATTTGATACTGTACAGTTCATTCTATTTACAACAATTCCAGCGCTGTTTTTCTCTATACTAGCGTTTGGAGTTGCAGTATTTACCTTACGGAAGACACCATTAGAAATGATTCATAATGCAGAGGCAGTAAAATTAAATGTTTTTGTTAAACGAAGAAAAAAAATTAGAGAAACTAAACCCTTTAAGAAAATAGTATTTAAATCAATTATTGCTAATAATATTTTATTAGTTTTATTGACTTTGCTCACAGGGTTTATGGCTAGTGCAAATTTACAAATTGCTTTTTCTTTGCAAACATTGGCTGATAAGGTATCTTCATTAACACTTCAGGGAGTCGAGTATGAAAGTAATGTTCGATATAATGAGGCTAAGACAATGGAATCTTTGGACTCAGGAATACCCTATTTTGCGATAGATTGTAGATTTGAATTTCCAAACGGTAATGTATTGAACAATGGACAATTTATGTCATTATCTAACAGTTTGTCTCTTTTTAAACTCTATAGTATTCAAAAACAGGACAACATAGATATTTCAAAGCAAGAAGGTATTGTTGTGAATGATTGGATGCGTAAGAAATATGATTTGTCGATTGGGGATACAGTAAAGATATATATAAATAATGATGTTTATCAACTACCTATAACCGCTGTTGAGCAATCAGTGTATGGAGAAATAGTTTATAGTAGTATTGAAACTGCGAACAAAGCTGGCATCTTAGGAAAAGAAGAATATAATGGTGTATTTACGGATGACAATATAGAGTTTGACAACAAACAGCATATATTTGTTTCAAAACATGAAGATATAATCGATTCAAGCTCTCAGCAAAAGGGAACGTATGTGGCTTTATCATTTTTATTTATCATAATTGGTTTAGCTTTAAGTATTTTAACAATTAGTATTGTTGTAAAGGTTATTATTTCCTCTAATCGAAAATATTTAGCATTGATGAAAGCTTTTGGCTATACGGATTCAGAATGTAACCGTATAGTCTTGTCAGGATTCCGTATAATTGCTTACATTGGATTTATTATTGGAACATTTTATGCGATTATTTTGTCTAAATTTTTGTTTGATGCACTAGCTAAATCTTCTACAATGGCTATTCCGATGACACCAGATATAAAGGTGATAGTACTTTCCCTTGTAATCTTTGCTGTTTCATATGAGGTCATTATGTTACTCTATAAAAAAAGCTTCAATGCTGTATCAGTGCAGGAGGTTATGATGAAATGAATAAACGCCGCGAACAGAAGGAAGTTAGACGAGAGCAAATTCTAAACGCGGGCTTGGATTTGTTTATAAGAAATGGTTACCATGGAACTACAACGAAAGAGATTGCAGACATATTTGGAATTAGCCAAGGATTACTGTTTCATTATTTCGGCTCTAAAGAAGAGGTATACCTTGAACTATTAGAACGAGCTAAAGCAAGTATGTCTGATATTCATATTTCTGAAGAGGAATTAGAGCATCCTTTAGAGCATTTAAATACGATGGTTAGGATGATACTGGATTCTTTTAAAACTTATCCGTTATCAGCAAAATTATTTATGTTAGTTGCACAAGCACAGATTGCAAGTAACTTACCGGATACAATTCAACAAGTGTCTAAGGATATCGCCGCCTCTAAGGAATTTGAAAGTTTAGTTAATGTAGGCCAAGCTAAAGGGGTAATTCGAGAGGGAGATCCTAAAGCACTCGCAGGTTGTTTTTATTCGGCAATTCAAGGTGTTGCGCAAACTTATGTTTGTTTCCCTGATATCCCTTTACCACAAAGTAGCTGGTTAGTAGATATTTTGAAAAAGTAAAACGATAAAATAAGCCTGACATTTCTATTGAAAAATTGTCAGGCTTTTTTGTGTATGAATTAGAAATCAAATATCAGAAAAATAAAAGTTTTTTATTTTGTTGATGCCCATTAAATAACTTCGCAAAATTGTCATAAAAAATTTTATTATGTTAGAAAAAGAATTCACTTTAGTAAAACAGCGTAGTTTAGCGGTTTAAAGCGACAAATTGAATGAAAAACTAAAATATTTCGTCAATGTAAAAGTCAGAACATTCATAATGTTGTTGACGAACCTTGATAATCACGATAATATAGCGATACGTTCACACTTTGTTTGAGTGAAGTGTGATAGATATCAGAGAAAATAGTCGGGGGGATTATTTGTGAAGGGCAATTTAAAAAAGCTTTCGTTCCTATTGTTTGGATTAGTATTGTTACTTGCTGCTTGTGGTAGCGGTGGTTCTAGTTCATCTGATTCAAAGGGAGACGAGAAAAATAATGCAAGCGAGAGCAGCAAGGAATCAGAAAAAACATATAAAATTGGGATTACTCAAATAGTGGAGCATCCATCTTTAAATGCTGCAACTGATGGCTTCAAAAAAGCAATTGATGACGCGGGCTTAAAAGTGGAATATGATCCACAAATCGCACAGGGTGATAACAGCCTAAACACAACAATAGCTAACAATCTAGTGAGCGCAAATGTAGATTTAATCTTTGCTAACTCTACACCATCTGCACAGGCTGCAGCAACTGCAACTAGCGATATTCCTATTATCTTTACTTCTGTTACAGACGCGATTGGCGCACAGTTAATCGAATCAATGGAGAAGCCTGGTAAAAATATTACAGGTACAATCGATTTACATCCTGAAACGATTTCTAAAACTGTAGCATTCTTAAAAGAGCTTGGTGCTAAAAACGTTGGTATGGTCTACAATGCTGGAGAGCAAAACTCAGTAGCACAAGTAAAAGAAGTGAAAAAAGTTATGGGCGAGCAAGGCCTAACAGTTGTTGAAGCATCTGCGGCAACTTCTGCAGAGGTAAAACAAGCAACGGAATCATTAATTGGTAAAGCAGATGCTTTCTATATTATTACTGATAATACAGTAGTTTCTGCATTAGAATCTGTCATTGATGTAGCGAATGCAAATAAATTACCACTTGTTGTAGGAGAGCTTGATTCTGTTGCTCGTGGCGGCTTAGCAGCATACGGATTTGAGTATTTCGATATTGGCTATGAGGCTGGGCAAATGGCTGTGAAAATTCTAAAAGGCGAAGCAACACCAGCTGATACACCAGCACAATACCCACAAAACTTAAAACTATTAATCAATAAAAAAGTGGCAGATGATTTAGGAATCGACATTAAAGATTCCTGGGGCGCGGAGCTTTTAGACAAGTAATGCCCTAATCATCATTTTTAGAGCAAAGCGGGGGAGAACTATCCCCGCTTTATCTTCATTTATCTTCATTCAGCTGAAGACTCCCACCTCTACAGGTGGTGAGATGAATGTGGTTTTGGTTTCCTTTTCAATGGGTATCCAAACACCTATTGAATGAAGATAAAGCCTCCGGCGGATGTCATGGATTTTCAAAGGAATGAATTGTACAGGCACAATTCAAAATCCAGACGCAATTACGCCAAGGCGAAATTGATTTTAATTATGAAATTTAGGAGATGATTCAACGATGTTTTCAGCATTATTTGGCTCAGTGGAGCAAGGAATCATCTATGCAATTATGGCACTTGGTGTGTACTTAACATTCCGTGTGTTAGATTTTCCGGATTTAACGGTTGATGGAAGCTTTGTAACAGGGGCGGCCACAGCAGCGACGATGATACTGCTTGGTTATCACCCAATCTTAGCGACTATAGTGGCAATTGTTGCTGGATTTATTGCAGGATGTATGACTGGAATTCTTCACACAAAAGGGAAAATTAACCCGTTATTATCGGGGATTTTAATGATGATTGCTTTATATTCTATTAACCTACGTATTATGGGGTTAACTGCAGAAAATACGATAGGTCGTCCGAATATTCCATTATTGAACTCAGAAACGTTATTTTCAAAGTTTCAGGCATTTTGGAGTAACCTAGGCATCGATGCTGCATTAAATAACCTATTAAAAGGCATGGGCATTCAGCAAGTACCAGGAACATGGGGTACGCTAATTGTCGTTTTAATCATCACGATTTTAATTAAGTTAATTGCAGACTGGTTCTTAAAGACAGAAGTCGGACTGGCTATCCGAGCAACTGGTGATAATAAGCGAATGATTCGCAGCTTCTCAGCAAATACAGATACACTTATTATTCTAGGGCTAGGGCTTTCTAATGCACTTGTCGCATTTTCTGGAGCTTTAATCGCACAGTATTCGAAATTCTCAGATGTAAGTATGGGAATTGGTATGATTGTAATTGGTCTGGCATCCGTTATTATTGGTGAAGCCATCTTTGGTACAAAAACAATTATGCGTACAACATTTGCTGTCATCGCAGGGGCAATTATTTATCGTATTATTTTAGCTCTAGCATTACGTGTAGATTTCCTAGACTCAGGAGATATGAAATTAATCACAGCAATCATTGTTATTCTAGCACTAATCTTACCTCAATTTATCAATAAGAGTAAGGAGCGCAAACGTAAAGTGAAACGTGCAGCAGGAGGAGGGAAAGGCCTTGCTTAAATTAAATGGTATTAATAAAGTTTTTAATGAAGGCACACCTGATGAAAAAGTTGCACTTGCTGAAATTAATTTGCATTTAAAGCCTGGGGATTTCGTGACAATTATCGGTAGTAACGGTGCTGGTAAGTCGACGATGATGAATATGATTTCTGGAGCTTTAACACCTGATTTTGGCTCGGTGTTAATTGATGGAAATGAGGTAACGACTTTACCTGAATATAAACGCTCTCACTACATTGGTCGCGTATTTCAGGATCCAATGGCAGGCACAGCGCCAACTATGACGATTGAAGAAAACTTAGCATTAGCATACTCACGAAATAAAGGTAGAGGCATACGCATCGGTGTTGATAAAAAACGTCGAGAGTTCTTTAAAGAGTCTTTAGAGATGCTTGGCTTAAATCTTGAAAACCGTCTATCAGCAAAGGTTGGCTTATTGTCAGGCGGGGAACGTCAAGCTCTGTCACTTTTAATGGCTACATTTACAAAGCCATCTATTTTATTGCTTGATGAGCATACAGCCGCACTTGACCCTTCTCGTGCAGAGTTAATTACTCGCATTACAAAGTATTTAGTTGAGAAGGATAACTTAACAACATTAATGGTTACGCATAATATGCAGCAAGCATTAGATTTAGGAAACCGTCTAATTATGATGGATAAAGGCCAAATTATTTTAGAGGTTGGCGAGGATCGCAAGCACGAATTGACGATTCCAGATTTAATGGCAGAATTCGAACGCATCCGCGGAGAGAAAATGAATTCTGATCGTGCTTTATTAGGGTAATCAAAACGCTCATACATTGGTATGGGCGTTTTTTTGCTTT
Organism: Lysinibacillus sp. GW821-FHT14F06; assembly: GCF_058803665.1. NCBI lineage: Bacteria > Bacillati > Bacillota > Bacilli > Caryophanales > Bacillaceae > Lysinibacillus > Lysinibacillus sp. GW821-FHT14F06. The sequence continues at coordinate 6,297 of NZ_JBXAPF010000011.1, read as the reverse complement.
ATGTAGATATTTTCGATAAACAAAGGAAAAGTTTCGATAAAGTGTATGATAATCTTGGGAAAGGAGGTGAAAAATGTGCTATTGAAAAAGATAGAAGTATCATCGAAGCAACAGATGTTAGAGATGATCAATTTATAAGGAGCTTCAAAATTACATTTTTTATTTTAACTTTTTTTTATTATGTGGGCATTTCAAAATTTTATGCAGTTCATGTAGATTTGAAATAAAGTTGCGATGTTTATAAAAAAGATCAGATGTTTTGAATAAAGTCGCGACGTTTATAAAAAAGTTTGATTAAAAATCTTGTGTTGATATGCTGGATTTTTTCTTGTTCCGTAAACGGGTCAGATTGTGGAATAACAAGCTTTTAAGAAATGTTTAGCAGGGAACTAGCCTCACCTTTTAACGTCTTCTAAAATATGGAATATTAAAATTTAGGGAGATGTAAGTAGTTATGAAAAAAATGGTTTATGTAATTCTAAGTATTGTTGCTGTAGGTTTAGCTGTTACTTTATTAGGTAATCGAGCTAGTCAAGACACGGTTTTAGCTAAGGAAATTGAGTCCCTTTTAGAAAATAGTGAAACACAAATTGATTTAACGAAGCTTACCGATTTCAATAGGACTCAAGTCGATGTATTTGGACCTTATACCTCAAATGAAGTTATAGAAGATTCAATGGAAATTAAATTTAATGGTGATAATGGGGGAATTGATATTTTAGAAGACCGTTTTTTATTAGTATTTGCTGATGAAAAATATGCCGTAAAAACGGTTGTACTTTCAAGGAAATACGGTAACTACGACATAAAAGATAATAAATTTTTAAGTGTTGAGCAGTAACTTTCTAGTATGTATCAAATATGCAATTTATATTGGAATAACGTTCTCAAACAAAAGTTTGGAGAGAGAGCGAAATCCAAGAAATGCTGTTAAACCAAGATTATGCAGAGTATGTTATCTGAATAAAAACCTGTATATTGACGCTTTAAAACTGCATTTTATTATCGTTCCTATACTTCAATTACAAGGCCTTTTATTCTTGAAAAGGGATTGTGCCTTCTTCTGCTAAAGGGCCATTTAACGGAATAAATCATGTTAAAATTGAATCAATTAAAAAGCGAATGTGGGAGGGTTCTAATATGGGCTTAGCTTTGGAGATTGCACGTATTTTACTACCTTTTGTAATAGTGGGTGGGATTGCAATATTTGTAGTTATGAGAATGAAACATAAATATAAAAAAGGCACCCTGGGTAAAAAAGAATCCAAAGGTGCTCAAAATTTCTTAGATAGTTTAATACCACTTGGAATGATGATTGGTTGTGCTGTTGCTGTACTTCTCAGCATGTTTTTCCCAATCCCCTTACTGTCTACAATAGGTTTGGGATCTGGAATAGGTTTATTATTTGGATATTTTGCTTATGAAATTTATAGCAAAAAAGGAGAAGTTATTGGTAAATAGTTATCTTCTAGAAAAGGGCTCGATTCTGTAATAAGGATCAGCGCTCGTTTTCATTAAAGGGCCAGATTGTGGAATTAGGGGTCTAGTCAGATTTATGCGGATTTACAACGGTAATCAAAGAAAAGTCTCTAAACGCTTTGGGGGCTTTTTTCAGTATATGTTAAGACGGTAATTACATTAAAAGGTTTTAATTAATATGGAGGGTATTTATGCATGATTTTTATTTAATAAAAAAGACCGAAACACAAGATGAAGATTTTTTTAAATATTTTTGGAGAGATAAAGAGCATTACAAAGATTTAATTGTTGAATACATTGGACTTGAAGATAACATAGTTGAATATATTTATGATTCACTTACATGGATTCCATGCAGGATCCCTAGCTTGCCTGGAATGCCTAAAGAGATAGGGTTTAATAATGTTGGTGTCACCCTATTTGATGAGTATTCAGCTGCTTCCCTTATTTCTATTTTTACCGCTTGGCGTGATTTATTAAAAAACGGTCCAAATGAAATCCTAAAAATGATTTATTATCATGATTATTCCGAGGATGGATTAGTGAGTTTCGATAGAAATTATGCGATAGCAAAATTTGAAAAATTCAGTTCTATATCCAAACAACTGTCTGAGGGCAATTATTATATATATCATTTGGGAATATGAAAAACAAAAACTAATTTTACTTTGAGTAGAAAGCGATAAGAGTTTATCCTGATTAACAATCAGTAAGCAAAAATCGTTGCCAAACACCGCTTTGGGAATTTAAAACACTCAAAACCTAATAAAATCCATTTATGGTATTATTAAAGTGACTTTTTTAATAATATTAAATGGGGTGGAAATGTTGAAAAAATATTTTTACATAAGCATTTTATTAGGAACATTGGCTTTATCAGGTTGTATTAATGATGAAACTGATAACATAGAAGCTACAGCAGAATCGTTTGCTACTGAACGTTCCAGAACAATTAAAAACGAGGCTAATACTACAAAGACAGAAGAAGTAGAACCGATTCCTTTGAACTTAACGCAAGAGCAAAAAGAAGAATATTATCAAAAATATGTAGCTATCATAGAAAGAGTAAATGCAGAAAATAACGAGGACTTCGAACTAGAGTTGGAGCCTTTAACAGATTTTCTTGATGAATATTGGATTGAAATAGAAGACTTTGAACAGCTAGCAAAAGAGCGAGCTAATGCGTCAATTGTTGTTGTAGAAAATAATGAACGTTATAATCCGATGTCAGTTCCGAAGACAGTAACGTTAAAAATAGGTTCCAAAGAAGCAAACATTATTTTTAAAGGTTCTTTTGATACACAATTAAACGAAAATACATCAAAGGAAAGACAACTATTTTCAGTATTTAACGGTATTTCTTCGGAAGCTGCGGACGCTAATGGAAGTTGGACACAACTAGGTTATGAGGAGTCTTTAATTGATGGTAATACTGTATATAAAATTGCGGTGGGAGGAAAATACTCGCAAAATGGTATTATTTCTTCACATATCATAGAGATGGAATTTCATTGTGATATATATGGAGGAATTAGTTAGAAACCCTAGGTTACTATAACAGAATTTTATCGTTGTATAAATTATACAAAATAATTTCAAAAACATTCCCAAATGATGCACTAATTGATTTTGTTTGAAGAATTGAGCCTTGTAATCAAAATGACTTTATAAAGTATGCAAATTTAAAACAAATAACGTTATACAAGTTTGGAAACACACTTAAAAGCCACAAAATGAAGTTTAGCTATTCCATTAAAGGGCGCGATTGTTGAACAACATAGGAAGAAAATAATCAATCTTTTTTATAAAAATCAATCTTAGTATTACAATAAAAGACTCCATTTTGATCAATCTTTTTCAAAATGGAGTCTTTTTGTATATAGAAAAATGCTGGTTTGTGAGATGTTTTTGATCAAACTTATTACAAAGCTACAGTTCACCAAACACGGAAATAGTTAGATTGATTAACGAACAAATTTGTTGTAGTAGGGTCATTTGTGGAAAAAAGAGGATAGATAGAGCGAATTTATTTAAGCTCTTCTATCCTTTTAATTTCTATACATTATAATGTGTAACATTAAATAAGAACTCACTATTTAAAATAGTTTCAGCTTATAAATTGACTTTTAAGAAAATCGTAAGAAGTGTGACTCATTGTATTAGACGAGTAAGCCGAAGAGCTGAATGTCGTTATTTACTTCTTTATATTTAAAGCCAAACTCATTCATACGTGCTAGTAAACCTTCATATTCGTCACGATTACCAAGCTCGATACCTACTAAGGCAGGTCCACTCTCTTTATTGTTTTTCTTTGTATATTCAAAAGTCGTAATATCATCATTTGGCCCTAGCACACTTGTGAGGAATTGGCGAAGTGCCCCTGCACGTTGAGGGAAGCTAACGATGAAGTAATAAAGTAGGCCCTCATGAATTAAAGACTTTTCTTTAATCTCCTGCATGCGCCCGATGTCATTATTACCACCGCTAATGATGACAACTACTGATTTCCCTTTAATTTCTTCTTTATAAGAATCGAGTGCAGCAACGGATAATGCACCAGCAGGTTCTGCGATGATCGCATGCTTATTATAAAGATCTAGAATTGTTGTACATACTTTACCTTCAGGCACTAGTACGATGTCATCTAAATAGCGGCGACAAACGTCATAGGTATGATGACCAACGCATTTGACTGCAGCACCATCAACAAACTTATCAATCCAGTCAAGTGCCACCGCACCGCCCTCTGCAAATGCTGCCTTCATACTGCCTGCACCAGCAGGCTCTACACCAATAGCTTTACTTGTTGGGGAAAGGTTTTTAATATAGGCAGAAACACCAGACATTAATCCTCCGCCACCGACGCTACCAAATACGTAATCAATAGGTTCCTCTATATCATTCATAATTTCAACAGCGACAGTTCCTTGACCAGCGATTACATCAAAATCATCAAATGGGTGAATAAAGATTTTACCATGTTCTTCACAGTAGTCTAATGCACTTTCAGCAGAATCATCAAAAGTATCACCTGCTAAAATGATTTCCACATATTCTCGACCGAACATACGCACTTGATCAATTTTTTGCTTAGGGGTAGTTTGAGGCATAAAAATACTTGCATGAATTTTTAATTGCGCACAGGCATACGCGACACCTTGTGCATGATTACCCGCACTTGCGCAAACAACGCCAGCTGAGCGAGCCTCTTCTTCAATTTTTTTAATTTTATAATAGGCACCACGAAGCTTAAATGAGCGTACATGCTGTAAATCTTCACGTTTAAAATAAATATTAGCTCCGTATTTCTCGGACAAATAGTCGTTTTTCTGTAGTGGTGTGTGCACGACTACATCTTTTAAAAAATGATGTGCAATTAAGACATTCTCTACTTGCACAGTTTTAGTATCAGCAACTTCCATAGTGTTCATCCTCCGTTTTACGTATAAAACATTTATCTATGATAGCATATTTTATTAGAAATTTGTTATTAATTTTTAGTAAATTCTAAATTTTCGGTGTCTATTTTATGTTTAGAATGACTGGTATAAGAATAATGAAACGTATTCGAGAAAAAACAATGTTTATCGAGTTTGATGAGACCGTCCTTTATTAAAAGAAATTTTTCTCATAACGAAAATGGTCAAGCATATACTAGACTAGCTTAGGACTAGTAGGAGGGTATGTAATTGGAAATCATCCAAGGGATTCTATCTACATACATTCAATTTTTCGATTGGGACATGTGGAAGGAAGTTTTAGCAGATCCTGTATCTTGGGGATTGATATCAACACTTATTGTTATCGAAGGGTTACTTTCAGCCGATAATGCACTTGTATTGGCAGTACTTGTTAAGCATTTACCAAACAAGCAGCGAAAACGAGCTTTAATGTACGGTATGATGGGTGCCTACTTTTTTCGCTTCCTGTTTATCGGCATCGGTGTATATTTGGTAGAATTTTGGTTTATAAAATTACTAGGGGCCTTGTATTTAGGGTGGCTATGTGTCGCTCATTTCTTACAAATAGGGGAAGCGGACAGTGTCAAAGAAGTTAAAAAATCGGGCTTGATGGTTCGACTTTTTGGGACGTTTTGGGCAACCGTCATTTCAGTAGAATTAATGGATATTGCTTTTTCGGTTGACGCCATATTTGCCGCATTTGCGATATCCAATCAAATATGGATATTACTGGTCGGTGGAATGTTAGGTATTCTAATGATGAGAACAATTGCAGGCTTATTTTTAATCATTATTGAAAAAATACCAGAACTTGAGACGACCGCATTTATCATCATTGGCATTATTGCACTGAAAATGCTAGTTAGTATTGTTGGTGTTCATGTTCCGCATTATATGTTTTTTGTAGTTCTCATTATTGTGTTTACAATTACTTTCATTATTCATTTTTTGAAAAAATTAAGAGTTGCTTAACAAAAAGGTTCTGTTCCTCATAAAAGAGAACAGAACCTTTCATAGTGTTGAAAAACTAAATGGTCAAGGGAATCTTTGTGAATACTACTAAGTCAAATGAAGGTGATTTAAGTTCCAGGTTACTCGCTTTGTCGCTGACGCTTCGCTTTCGCGCAGATCAAGGCTTCCTGTGGGCGAGCGACGAGCCGCTTCCTACGCTGGAGGAACGAAGGCTAAGTGCGTCACGTCCTGTGACAATGCCTTCGTGACCAACATAGTGTTGGCCTCAGTTTCTCGTCTGTCTCGCTATCCCACGGGAGTCGAGTAGCCCATAGCTGTCAACTTAAGATTTCTACACATCTAATCAAATGATTTTATAATTAGAAATGATAGGTTTCATTTATCG